>NZ_JBSGCA010000011.1:0-73654 GCF_053601535.1 Nocardia sp. NPDC004718 | reverse complement strand
CGCCGGGCCCCCCCCCCCCATGTTAAACACCCAACACCCCCCCCCCCCAACCCCGGCTGGGTGTGTTGGGGCGGGGGCTACACCCCCGCCCCCTCGGGGGGGGGCGCCCCCCCCCCCCCCGGGCCGGTGTCTCGTCGTTCGGGATGGGGGGAACGAACGCGCACGTGATCCTCGAGGAGGCGCCCGCGACGGCTGCCGTCGAGATGGCCGGCGAGCCCCGGCCCGCGGTGTGGGTGCTGTCGGCCCGGAGCCGGGAAGCCCTGCGGGAGCAGGCGGTTCGTCTGCGGGAGTGGCTGGCGGAGCACCCGCGAGCGGGTACCGCCGAGGTGGCGTACTCGCTCGCCCATACCCGGACGCCGTTGGAGTGGCGGGCAGCGGTGGTGGGGTCCGGCGCCGATCGGATGCGCGCCGGGCTCGCCGCCTTGGCCGACCCGGCACCCGACCTGGTCGCCGACGATCCCACGGTGGTGTCCGGCCGGGCAGCGGCGCGCCGGGTGGTGTTCGTGTTTCCTGGCCAGGGCAGCCAGTGGGTCGGAATGGGCGCCGGACTGCTGGCATCGGACGAGATCTTCGCGGCGTCGATCGCGGAATGCGAGGCGGCGCTGGCGCCGTTCGTGGACTGGTCGCTGACCGACGTGCTGCGCGGGACGCCGGAAGCCGCCTCGCTGGATCGCGTGGATGTGGTGCAGCCGGTCCTGTTCGCGATGCTGGTATCGCTGGCGCGGCGGTGGCAGGCGGCCGGTGTGCGGCCGTCCGCGGTGGTGGGGCATTCGCAGGGCGAGATCGCGGCCGCGGTGGTGGCCGGTGGACTGTCGCTCGCGGACGGCGCGCGCGTGGTGGCCCTGCGATCGCGCGCGGTCGCGGAACTGCTCGCGGGCTCGGGCGGTATGGCGTCGGTCGGCTTGCCGGGTGACGCGGTCGCCGACCGGCTGGTGGCCTTCGGCGGCCGATTGTCGGTCGCGGCGGTGAACGCGCCCGGCCAGACCGTGGTGTCCGGGGCGGCCGACGCGATCGAGCGGTTCCTGGCCGAGTGCGCGGCCGAGGGAATCTGGGCGAGACGTATTCCGGTGGACTACGCGTCGCATTCGGCGGCGGTGGCACGTATTCGCGACCGCGTGCTGGCCGACCTGGCGCCGATACAGCCGAAAACCGGTACCATCCCGTTCTTCTCGACGGTGACGGCCGAGTTCGTGGACACGTCCGGACTCGACGCGGCGTACTGGTATCGCGGATTGCGCGAGCAGGTGCGCTTCGCCGAGGCGATCGAGGCGTTGCTGCGCGCGGAGATGACGGCGTTCGTGGAGACGAGTCCGCATCCGGTGGTCGCCTCGGCGATCGAACTGGTGGCCGGGTCGCTGGGCGCGGCCGACCGGGTGGCGGTGTTCGGCACACTGCGGCGCGGTCACGGCGGCCCCGAGGAGTTCGCCGCGGCATCGGCCCGGGCCTACTGCGCCGGTATCGACGCGGTGGCGGCGGAACTCGCCGCGCCCGCCGCGCGAGTCGACCTGCCGGTCTACGCGTTTCAGCGCCGCCGGTGTTGGACGCCGGAGGCCGGGGCGGGCCTTGCGGATGTGCGCCGCGCCGGGCTGGTCGCGCCGGATCATCCGATACTGGGCGCCGCGGTGCCGGTGGCGGAGCGCGACGAATGGCTGTTCACCGGGCTGTTGACCCCCGAGATCCACCGCTGGCTGGCGGATCACCTCGTCTTCGGGGCTCCCGCGGTGCCCGCGGCGGTCTGGCTCGATGTCGCGTGGAGCGTGGGCGCTCGGGTGGGCGCGGCGGAGGTCGAGGAACTGCGGATCGAGGCGTCGCTGCCCGCGAACACGCCGTGGACGATCCAGGTGCGCGTTGCGGCGGCCGACGGGAATGGTCGGCGGACGTTCACCATCCACGCCCGGCCCGCCACCGGTGCCGCTGCGGAATGGTCTCGGTGCGCGCAGGGAGTGCTGGCCGGAGACCGCGACGAGATCCCCGCTCGGCCGGACGTCGAGTGGCCGCCCGCCGGAGCCGAACCGGTGGCCGCCGAGGAACTCTACGACCGACTGGCTGGCCGCGGACTCGGCTACGGTGTGGCATTCCAGGGCGTCACGGCGTCCTGGCTGCGCGGTCGCGACGCGTTCGCCGAGGTTTCGCTCGACGAGTCGGTCGGCGATCAGGGCCGGTTCGGCATCCATCCCGCGCTGCTGGATGCCATGGCCCACGCCGCGACGGATCTGCTCGCCCACGACGTACCCGCCCGGACGCCGATGCCTCTGTCGTTCACGGGCGCTCAGCTGTATCGCTCCGGCATCGCCGCCGCCCAGGTGCGGATCGAGGGGGTCGATGCGGACACCGTGCGGGTGACGGCCGTCTCCGAGGACGGTGAACCGGTTCTGGTGATCGGCTCGCTGCGGTTGCGCATGGTCGATCGGGTGATGGACGAGTCCCCGGCGGCGGTGCCCGTGTCCGCGCCGACGCGCCGCAGGCGCGCCGCGGTAGAGGGTCCGCTCGCGCCGCGGCTGTTCGCCGTCCCCGAGCCGGAGCGCGACGCGCTCGTGCTGAACGTCGTCGCCGAACAGGCCGCCGCGGTACTCGGCTACGAGTCTCCCGAGGCCGTTCCCGCCGATCTGCCGTTCACCGCCTTCGGATTCGACTCGCTGAGCGGCGTCCAGTTGCGCGACCGGCTGGCCGCGGCCACCGGGCTGACGCTGCCCGCGACGCTGATGTTCGACCACCCCACGCCCACCGCGGTGGCGCGGCTGGTGCGAGCTCGGCTCGAAGGGACCGATCCCGCCGCGCCGCGTACCGTGCGCCGCGCCCGATCCGACGAGCCGATCGCCATCGTCGGGATCGGCTGCCGCTTCCCGGGCGGTGTCGGATCGGCCGAGGACCTGTGGCGTCTGGTCGCCTCCGAAACCGACGCGATCACGCCGTTTCCCGAAGACCGGGGATGGGACCTGGAGCGGCTGTTCCATCCCGATCCGGACGAGCCGGGCACGGTCTACATCCGCGAAGGCGGATTCCTCTCCGGCGCGGCGGATTTCGACGCCGGGTTCTTCGGCATCGGGCCGCGGGAGGCGGCGGCGATGGATCCGCAGCAGCGGCTGATGCTGGAGGTCGCCTGGGAGGCGTTGGAAGACGCGGGCCTGGACCCCGCCGCGCTCCGCGGTACGGATGCCGGTGTGTACGTCGGTGCCTGTGCCTCCGGCTACGCCGACGGCGTGACCGGGGAGTACGAGGGTTTCCGGCTGACCGGGACGTCGCACAGCGTCATCTCCGGCCGCGTGGCCTACGCCTTCGGCCTGGAAGGTCCCGCGGTCACGATCGACACCGCGTGTTCCTCGTCGCTGGTCTCACTGCACCTGGCTTGTCAGGCGCTGCGTCAGGGCGAGACCTCCCTGGCGCTGGCCGGTGGGGTGAGCATCTCGGCGAGCCCGGCGCTGTTCGTCGACTTCGCGCGTCAGCGGGGGTTGGCGGCGGACGCGCGGTGCAAGCCCTTCTCCGCCGCGGCCGACGGCGTGACCTGGTCCGAGGGCGTCGGCGTGCTGGTCGTCGAACGTCTCGCCGACGCCCGTCGCCTCGGGCACCGGGTCCTGGCCGTCGTGCGCGGTAGCGCGATCAACCAGGACGGTGCGAGCAATGGCCTGACCGCGCCGAACGGTCCGTCGCAGGAGCGGGTGATCGCGGCGGCGCTGGCCGACGCGGGGTTGCGACCCGCCGATGTGGACGCGGTGGAGGCGCACGGAACCGGTACCGCGCTGGGCGATCCGATCGAAGCGCAGGCGCTCATCGCCGCCTACGGCGCCGAGCGAGCGGAACCGCTGCGCATCGGATCGGTGAAATCCAATATCGGTCACGCCGTCGCGGCCGCCGGTGTCGGTGGCGTGATCAAGATGGTGCAGGCGTTGCGGCACGAGACCCTGCCGAGGACAGTGCATCTCGATGCGCCGAGTCCGCACGTGGACTGGTCGGCGGGTTCGGTGCGGCTGCTGAGCGAGCCGGAGCCCTGGCCTGCGGGCGACCGGCCGCGTCGTGTCGGGGTGTCGTCGTTCGGGATGAGCGGGACGAACGCGCACCTGATTTTGGAAGAGGCGCCGCCGCAGCCGATTTCGGCCGACATACCTACCGCTGCGGATGATCCGGGTGATGGTGATAGTGCTGTCCGGACGTGGACGGTGTCCGCGCGCACCCCGGAAGCATTGCGTGCGCAAGCGATTCGGCTCACCGAATGGCTCACCGCGCAGGACGACGCGAACGTGGCGGATGTGGCGCACACACTGCTGCGGCACCGCGCGCAGCTGGAGTTTCGCGCCGCCGTGGTCGGGCGCGAACTCGGTGATCTGCGGTCCGGGCTCGCGAGTCTGGCCGAGACCTCCGACAGCGATTCCGTGGTCACGGGCCGTGCCACGGCGCGGCGGGTGGCGTTCGTGTTCCCGGGTCAGGGCAGCCAGTGGCCCGCGATGGGCGCCGGGCTGCTCGCCACGCATCGAGTTTTCGCGGAGTCGATCGCGGACTGCGAGGCGGCGCTTGCGCCGTTCGTGGACTGGTCGTTGACCTCCGTCCTGCGTGGGGAGCCGGGCGCGGCCTCGTTGGACCGGGTGGATGTGGTGCAGCCCGCGCTTTTCGCGGTGCTGGTGTCGCTGGCGCGAGTGTGGCGGGCGAGCGGGGTGGAGCCCGCCGCGGTGGTGGGGCATTCGCAGGGTGAGATCGCGGCGGCCGTGGTGGCGGGCGGGCTTTCGCTCGCCGACGGCGCGCGTGTGGTCGCCGTCCGGTCCCGGATCGTCGCGGAGGAACTGGCGGGGGCCGGTGGCATGGTGTCGGTCGCGCTCGCGCCAGAGGCGGTCGCGGACCGCTTGGCTGGGTTCGGGGACCGGTTGTCGGTGGCGGCGGTGAACGGGCCGGGGCAGACCGTGGTGTCGGGGGAGACCTCCGCCGTGGACGAATTCCTCGCGGCTTGCGCGGCCGACGGTGTGTGGGCGAAACGGATTCCGGTGGACTACGCGTCGCATTCGGTCGCGGTGGAAGCCATCCGCGAACGGGTCCTGACGGAGCTGGCTCCGGTCGCGCCGGTATCCGGTTCGGTACCGTTCTTCTCGACCGTGTCCGCGGACTATCTCGACACCGCGACGCTGGACGCCGCCTACTGGTATCGCGGCCTGCGCGAGCCCGTCCGGTTCGCCGAGGCGGTCGAAACGCTGCAACGAGCGGGTGTGAACGCCTTCATCGAGGTCAGCCCGCACCCGGTTTTGACCGTAGGGATCGAGCTGGCGGCGGATGCCCTCGGCATGTCCGGCCGCGTGGCCGTCCTGGGCACCCTGAAACGCGAACTCGGTGGGCCCGAACAACTCTCGCTCGCGCTGGCGCGCGCCCACTGTGCCGGTATCGACCTGGCCGCAGGGGCATTGGCGCCCGTCGCCACCCGGGTGGACTTGCCGCGATACGCGTTCGAGCACAAGCGGCACTGGCTGGTGCCCGGCGGCGTGCCGGATATCCGGCAGTCGGGTCTGGACGAGGCGGCGCATCCGTTGCTGGCGGCGATGGTTCGGCTGCCGGACACCGACGAGGCGGTGTTCACCGGCAGGCTGTCGCGTTCGGCGTATCCGTGGCTGTCCGATCACGGTGTCGCGGGTGTGGCGTTGCTGCCCGGAACCGCCTTCGTGGAGCTCGTCCTGCACGTCGGCGCGGTGGTCGAGTGCACGCGGGTGTCGGAACTGGTGCTCGAGGCGCCCTTGGTGGTGCCGTCATCGGGGACCGTCGAGCTACGGGTGGTGGCCGCCGCACCGGACGAGCCGGGCAGGCGCAGGGTGTCGGTGTACTCCCGGTCGGACGAGGCCGCATCTCGTGCCGGGCACAATGCGGCCGACCGGAGCTCGGGCACGGACGCACCGCCGTGGGTCCGGCACGCCGTCGCCACCATCACCGCCGAAGCGGATGCGGCCGAGGCGTCGGTCGTGGCCGTCCGCCCACCGGACGGTGTGGCCGCGATCGATATTCCCGCTGTCTACGCGGAATTGGCCGAGCGTGGCTACGAATACGGTCCGGTGTTCCAGGGGCTGACCGCCCTGTGGCGCGGTGACGGCGAAGTCTTCGCCGAAGTGACACTGCCGGAGCCCGGCCGCGCCGGTGCCGCCGAATTCGGGGTGCATCCGGCATTGCTGGACGCGGCGCTGCACGCGGTCCTGGTCGGCGGGCTCGTCTCCGACGTGCCGGATGGGACGGTCGCGGTGCCGTTCTCCTGGGAGAACGTCAGGCTGTACGCGACGGGAGCGACGACGCTGCGGGTCCACGCGTCCGTGTCCGGCTCCACGGCCGCGGGATCGCGAATCGCGGTGCGCCTCACCGATACCGCGGATATGCCGGTGGCCGAGGTGGACGCGTTGACCATGCGCCCGATCCCGGTCGAGGCACTCGGCCGAACCCGGCCGTCCAGCGAGGGACTCGGCTACCGGGTGGAATGGGTCGCGTCGTCCGTGCCGGAGGACGAGGCCGCGGACGCCGGAGTCTGGAGCGCGGCCGAGGACGGCGAGACCGTGCGCGTCGCGGGGCGGATGGCGACGGTGATCCGGCTCGACGAAGCCGCGGACCGCGCTCTGCCGGCATCGGCACACGATGTGGTGACCGCGGTGACCACGCGGGTGCGGCGGCTGCTGGATGGGGAAGACCTCATCGTCGTGGTCACCCGCCGCGCCGTGGCGGTGCATCCGGGTGAATCGGTGGACCCGTCCGCGGGAGCGGTGTGGGGATTACTGCGCACCGTCCAGAGCGAGCATCCGGATCGAATCCTCATCGTCGACGTCGACGACTGGGCCGAATATCGAGAGAGCGTCGCGCTCGCGATCACCACGAGCACCGAACCCCAGTTCGCCGTCCGCCGTGGCGTCGCGCACGTTCCGCGCCTGCACCGGGCGGCGGGCGACGTCGGGAACGCGAGCGTGGCGACGCGGGCGGCGGCGTGGGCGCTGACCCACCACGGCAAGGGCTCGCTGACCGGCGACAACCTGACGCTGATCGAGACGAAGGAGGCGTCGCCGCCGCTCGGCCCCGGCGAGGTCCGGGTGGCGCTGCGGGCGGTCGGTCTCAATTTCCGCGATGCCCTCATCGCCTTGGGGATGTACCCCGATCCGGACGCTGTGCTGGGTGTGGAGGGCGCCGGTGTGGTGGTCGAGGTGGGTTCCGAAGTGCCGAACCTGATTCCGGGTGAACGGGTTTTCGGGTTCCTGACCGGTGTGGGATCGGTCGTAGTGGCGGACTGCCGGTTGCTGGTGCCGATTCCCGCGGGGTGGTCGTTTGCGGAGGCGGCGGCGGTGCCTGCGGTGTTCGTGACGGCGTTTTATGGGTTGGTGGATGTGGCGGGGGTGCGTGTTGGGGAGCGGGTGTTGGTGCATGCGGCGACGGGTGGGGTGGGTTTGGCGGCGGTGCAGTTGGGGCGGTGGTTGGGTGCGCGGTTGTTGGTGACGGCGAGTCGATCGAAGTGGGGTGTGTTGCGGGGGTTGGGGTTCGGTGACGAGGAGATCGGTGATTCGCGGTCGCTGGACTTCGAGGGGAAGTTCCGTGCGGGGCTGGGGGGTGTGGATGTGGTGTTGGATTCGTTGGCGGGTGAGTTCGTCGATGCCTCGTTGCGGTTGCTGGGATCTGGTGGCCGGTTCGTGGAGATGGGGTTGCTGGATCGGCGTGATCCCGAGCAAGTAGCCGCCGAACACCCCGGGGTGCGGTACGACAGCTTCGTCCTGCTGGAGGTGGCGCCGGAACGGCTGCGGGAGATCCTGACCACGGTCGTGGAGCTGTTCGAGGCCGGGATCCTGACGCCGTCCCCGCTCACCGCATGGGATCTGCGGCAGGCGCCCGAGGCGTTGCGTTTCATGAGTCAGGCTCGGCATATCGGTAAGAACGTGTTGACCGTGCCGACACCGTTGCGGCCTGAGGGCACGGTGTTGATCACCGGGGGTACCGGCGGGTTGGGGGCGTTGGCGGCTCGGCATCTGGTCACCGACTACGGGGTGCGCAGATTGGTGCTGGCGAGCCGACGCGGCCCGGATACGCCTGGTGCGGCCGAACTCCGTGACGAACTCGCGGCTCTGGGCGCGCACGTGGAGATCGTCGCTTGTGACGCGGCGGACCGGGACGCACTCGAGACGACGCTCGCGGCGATTCCCGCCGAGCATCCGCTGACCGGCGTCGTCCACGCCGCGGGTGTGCTGGCCGACGGCCTGTTCACCGGTCTGACGGCGGAGCGGATCGAGCGGGTGTTGCGGCCGAAGGTGGATGCGGCGTGGAATCTGCACGAGGCGACGCGGCATCTGGATCTGTCGATGTTCGTGTTGTATTCGTCGATCGCGGGTGTGATCGGTAATGCGGGGCAGGCGAATTACGCGGCGGCGAACATGTTCCTGGACGCGCTGGCGCAACACCGGCGGGTGAACGGCCTGGCGGCGACCTCGATCGCGTGGGGACTGTGGAGTCGCAGCACCGGTATGACGAGCGCGCTGGGCGATGCCGATATCGTCCGTTTGCGGCGGGAGGGTTTCCCGCCGTTGGGTGAGCGCGAGGGGATGACCCTCTTCGACGCGGCACTAGCGGGCGGCGCGTCGTCGTTCGTGGCTGTCCGCGTCGACCGCGACGCACTGGCGGAAACGAAACCCCGTGCCCTGACACATGATCTGGTGCGACGGTACCGCCGCCGGGCCGCCGGTGACGCGGCGCGACAACCGGAACTGGCCACGCGGCTGGCGGGTCGCTCGGCTGCCGAACAGGACCGCGTCGTCCTCGATCTCATCCGCGCCCAGGCGGCGGCGGTGCTGGGGCATACGAGCGCCGAGTCGATCCCGGCGGACAAACCGTTCCGCGACATCGGGTTCGACTCACTCGGTGTCATGGAATTCCGCAACAGGCTGTCCGAAGCCACCGGTCTGCAACTGCCGTCGACGCTGGTCTTCGACCACCCGACCGCCACAGCTATGGCGAAGCTGGTGCGCTCCCTGGCGGCGCCGACCGCCGCCGAGCAACCCGCCGAACAGGCGCCACGCCGGGACCGCGCGGTCGACGAACCGATCGCCATCGTGGGCATGAGCTGCCGCTTCCCCGGCGGGGTCACCTCACCGGAGAGTCTCTGGGACCTGCTGGCCGCCGGCGTGGACGCCAGCGGAGACTTTCCCACCGACCGCGGCTGGGATCTCGAGCGACTGTTCGACGCCGACCCGGACAAACCGGGTACCTCCTACACCCGCCGCGGCGGATTCCTCTCCGACGCCGGTGATTTCGACGCCGGTTTCTTCGGCATCGGTCCCAGGGAAGCGTCCGCCATGGACCCCCAGCAGCGCTTGCTGCTGGAAGCGACCTGGGAGGCCCTGGAGAATGCCGGTGTCGACCCGGTCACGTTGCGTGGCAGCGATACCGGCGTCTTCGCCGGAGCGTGCTCATCCGGCTACGGCGACCGGGTCACCGGAGAACTGGAGGGCTACCGCCTCACCGGCACCACGCACAGCGTGATCTCCGGCCGGGTGGCCTACGTCTTCGGTTTCGAAGGCCCGGCCGTCACCGTGGACACCGCGTGCTCCTCGTCTCTGGTCGCCCTGCATCAGGCCACCCGCGCCCTGCGCGACGGAGAGACCTCGCTGGCACTGGCCAGCGGTGTGACCGTCGCGGCCGATCCGTATCTCTACGTCGACTTCGCCCGCCAGCGCGGCCTGGCGCCCGACGGACGCTGCAAATCGTTCTCCGCCGACGCCGACGGCGTCGGTTTCGCCGAGGGCGTCGGGGTGCTCGTGCTCGAACGGCTGTCCGATGCCCAGCGCCTCGGGCACACCGTGCTCGCTCTCGTGCGCGGTAGCGCGATCAACCAGGACGGTGCGAGCAATGGCCTGACCGCGCCGAACGGTCCGTCGCAGGAGCGGGTGATCGCGGCGGCGCTGGCCGACGCGGGGTTGACGCCCGCGGATGTCGACGCGGTGGAGGCGCACGGCACCGGGACGACACTGGGCGACCCGATCGAAGCCCGGGCCCTGATCAATGCCTACGGGCGCGACCGCGCCGGTCGCCCGCTGTTCATCGGGTCGGTGAAATCCAATCTCGGCCACACCATCGCCGCCGCGGGCGTCGGCGGCGTGATCAAGATGGTGCAGGCGCTGCGGCACGAAACCCTGCCGAAGACACTGCACGCGGACGAGCCGAGCCCGCATGTGGACTGGTCGGCGGGCGCCGTGCGACTGCTGACCGAGGCAGAGGCGTGGCCTGCCGGGGACCGCGTTCGCCGGGCGGGCGTGTCGTCCTTCGGCGTCAGCGGCACCAACGCGCACGTCATTCTGGAAGAGGCGCCCGCGGCGGGGCTGTCACCGGTCGTGCCCGCTCCCGGGCCACGCATCGAGACGGTCGTGCCCTGGCTGGTGTCGGCCGAATCCGAGTCGGGCCTGCGGACGCAGGCCGAGCGGCTACGGCAATGGTCGATCACCCACCCCGGCGCCGCCCCCTGGGACACTGCCCATGCGCTGATCACCGCTCGTGCCCGGCTGCCGTGGCGCGGCGTCGTCGTCGCACATGACCGGGACGAATTACTTTCCGGGCTGGCGCGATTGGCGGCCGGTGACCCGGGCGCGATCACGGCGAAGGCCGACGCGGCCGGCCGGACGGCGTTCCTGTTCACCGGGCAGGGCGCTCAACGCGCCGGGATGGGCGCCGGTCTGTACGCGGCGTTCGGCGTGTTCGCCACGGCCTTCGACGAGATGTGCGCTCATATCGATCCGCTGCTCGGCCGGTCACTGCGGGAGCTGGTCTTCGACCCGGACGGCGCCGGGCTGCTGGAGCGGACCGAGTTCACCCAGCCCGCCCTGTTCGCGTTCGAGGTGGCGCTGTACCGGCTGCTGGAATCGTTCGGCGTCGTTCCGGACGTGCTCATCGGACATTCGATCGGCGAACTGACCGGCGCGTATCTCGCCGGGGTGTGGTCACTGCCGGACGCGTGCGCGCTGGTGGTGGCGCGTGGGCGGTTGATGGGCGCATTGCCCGGCGGCGGCGCGATGCTGGCCGCGGCGATCCCCGAGGAACGGGCGGTGGACCTGCTCGACGAGTTCGCCGGTGAGGTTTCGCTGGCCGCGGTGAACGGGCCGGGAGCGGTGGTGTTCTCCGGCGCGGCCGCCGCGATCGACGCGATCGCCGACCGGCTGGCCACGGCGAACGCGCGGACTTCGCGGCTGCGGGTGAGCCATGCGTTCCATTCGGCGGCGATGGAACCGATGCTGGACGAATTCCGCCGGGTGGCCCAGGGCTTGACCTACCACCGGCCGTCCCTGCCGATCGTGTCGAATGTGTCGGGCGCCCTGATCGACGCCGAACCGACCGACCCGGACTACTGGGTCGCCCAGGTGCGCGGGTGCGTCCGGTTCGCACCGGGCATCGCTACCTTGATCGACGACGGCGTCCGGCGGTTCATCGAGGTCGGCCCGGATGCCGTGCTGGCCGCCATGGTTCGGCAGTGCCTGGCCGAAAAGCCCGTCGCGGAAGCGGAATCGATCGTGGTCGCGGCCGCTCGGCGCTCGACCGACGAGCCGGACCAGCTCGTGACCGCGCTGGCGCAGGCCACCGCCGGAGGAGTGCCAGTGGACTGGACGCCGTTGTTCGCGGGCCGTGCGGTCGAGCGGGTAACACTGCCGACCTATGCGTTCGAGCATCGGCGGTACTGGTTGCCACCGGTCCGGGTGTCGGATGTCTCGCGCTCGGGACTGGACGACGCGGGCCATCCGCTGCTGGGCGCTCTGGTGCGGCTGCCGGATTCGCCGGATGTCGTGTTCACCGGGCGATTGTCCGCAGCGGATCATCCGTGGCTGGCCGATCACGCGGTCGGTGGGGCGGTCGTGTTCCCCGGCGCCGCCTTCGTCGAACTCGTGTTGCACGTGGGCGCGGCAGTGGACTGCCCCGCGGTGTCGGAGCTGGTGATCGAGGCGCCCTTGCCGGTGCCCGCGGCGGGTGCCGTCGAAATTCGGGTGGTCGCCGGTGGACCGGATGAATCCGGTGCACGGGCGGTCACGGTGTATTCGCGGTCGCGGGACGGCGAGGAGCCCGGTGCCGACTCCGCGCAGTGGGTACGTCACGTGACCGCGACGGTAGCCGCGCGGGCCGATGGCCCGTCGGCCGCCACGATGGCGGTGAATTGGCCCCCGGCCGGCGTGACCGCGCGTGAACTCACCGGCGCCTACGCGGATCTGGCCGAACTGGGCTATGAGTACGGTCCGGCATTCCGAGGGCTGACCGCGCTGTGGCGCGGCGACGGTGAGGTCTTCGCCGAGGTCGTGCTGCCCGAGTCCGCTCGGGCACAGGCCGGCGGGTACGGAGTGCATCCGGCGCTGCTGGACGCGGCGCTGCACTCCGTCCTGCTCGGTGGGCTGGCACCCGGATCGGAGTCCGGTGCGGTGGCTGTGCCGTTCTCGTGGGAGGACGTCAAGTTGTACGCGGCCGGAGCGACCACGGTGCGAGTCCATGCCGCCGTATCCGCCGTAGCGGCGGGAGAAACCCGAATCGCGGTGACGCTCAGCGACATCTCGGGGCGGCCCGTGGCCGAGATCGGTGCGTTGAGCCTGCGCAGGCTCTCGGCCGATGCGTTCGCGTCGGTGCGCCGCCGCGCCTCGGGCTACGGCCTCGACTGGATCGCACTGCCCGCCGTCGAGCCGAGCGTGACCGCGACCTGGGACGTCGCAGGGGATCTCGAGACCGTGCACGTCGCGGGCGCGGACGCGACGGTGGTCCGGCTCGAAACCGAGGCCGAGAAGGGTGACCTGCCCGCGATTGTGCGGGTGGTGGTGACCGCGACGACGAGCCGCGTACGAGAGCTGCTGGAACGAGACGGTCGGGTCGTCGTGGTGACCCGGCGGGCGGTGCCGGTCCATGCCGGTGAGTCCGTCGACCCGGCCGCGGGAGCGGCGTGGGGGATGCTGCGCACCGCCCAGAGCGAGCACCCGGATCGGATCCTGCTCGTCGACGTCGACGACTGGGCGGATCACCGGGAGAGCGTTGTCCTGGCGCTGACTCTGAACGCCGAACCGCAACTCGCCGTCCGCGGCGGCGTCCCGCACGCCCCACGGCTGCACGCGGGGCACGCGGATGACACCCGCCTGCGCGGCACGGAGCTATTGGACGCCGCCGGGTCTTCCGACCACCGGGAATGGTTGTTCGCGCCGACCGGGAAAGGCACCCTGAGCGCGGACAATTTCGGCCTGCGCGAACTTCGGGACGCCTGGGAGCCACTGGCTCCGGGGCAGGTGCGGGTGCGCACGATGGCGGTGGGCCTGAACTTCCGGGACGTACTCGTCTCGCTCGGTACCTACCCCGATCCGGACGCTGTGCTGGGTGTGGAGGGCGCCGGTGTGGTGGTCGAGGTGGGTTCCGAAGTGAGGAACCTCGTGCCTGGAGATCGCGTCTTCGGGTTCCTGTCGGGTGTGAGGTCGGTAGTGGCGGTTGATCGCCGGTTGGTGGTGCGGATGCCGGCGGGGTGGTCGTTTGCGGAGGCGGCGGCGGTGCCTGCGGTGTTCGCGACGGCGTTTTATGGGTTGGTGGATGTGGCGGGGGTGCGTGCTGGGGAGCGGGTGTTGGTGCATGCGGCGACGGGTGGGGTGGGTTCGGCGGCGGTGCAGTTGGGGCGGTGGTTGGGTGCGCGGTTCTTGGTGACGGCGAGTCGATCGAAGTGGGGTGTGTTGCGGGGGTTGGGGTTCGGTGACGAGGAGATCGGTGATTCGCGGTCGCTGGACTTCGAGGGGAAGTTCCGTGCGGGGCTGGGGGGTGTGGATGTGGTGTTGGATTCGTTGGCGGGGGAGTTCGTGGATGCGGGTTTGCGTCTGCTCGGGCCGGGTGGCCGGTTCGTGGAGATGGGGATGTTGGATCGGCGTGATCCGGCACAGGTGGCCGCCGAACATCCCGGAGTCGCCTACACCGGTTTCATGCTCATGGACGTGGCGCCCGACCGGCTCCACGAGATCTTGACCCGCATCGTCGATCTGTTCGAGGCGGGTGTCCTCACCGCGTCTCCACTCACCGCATGGGACATCCGGGATGTGCCCGAGGCGTTGCGTTTCATGAGTCAGGCTCGGCATATCGGTAAGAACGTGTTGACCGTGCCGACACCGTTGCGGCCTGAGGGCACGGTGTTGATCACCGGGGGTACCGGTGGGTTGGGGGCGTTGGCGGCTCGGCATCTGGTCACCGAGTACGGGGTGCGCAGATTGGTGCTGGCGAGCAGACGCGGCCCGGATACGCCGGGTGCAGGGGAGTTGCGCGATGAGCTCGTCGCTCTCGGCGCGCACGTGGACGTGGTCGCTTGCGATGCGGCGGACCGGGATTCGTTGGATGCGGTACTGGCGGCGATCCCGCCGGAGCATCGGTTGACCGGTGTCGTGCACGCAGCCGGGGTGCTGGCCGACGCGCTGCTGGACAACATGACGGCGGAGCGGATCGCGGAGGTGTTGCGGCCGAAGGTGGATGCGGCGTGGAATCTGCACGAGGCGACGCGGCATCTGGATCTGTCGATGTTCGTGTTGTATTCGTCGATCGCGGGTGTGATCGGTAATGCGGGGCAGGCGAATTACGCGGCGGCGAACATGTTCCTGGACGCGCTGGCGCAATACCGGCGGGTGAACGGCCTGGCGGCGACGTCGATCGCCTGGGGGCCGTGGCAGCAGAGCACCGGCATGACGCGGACACTCGCTGACGCCGACTTCGCCCGTTTGCGGCGGGAGGGTTTCCCGCCGTTGGGCGAGCGCGAGGGGATGGCGCTGTTCGACGCCGCGCTGTCCGGCAGCAGGGCCGCGTTCGTGGCGGCCCGCATCGACCGGTCCGCGCTCACGGAGATCGGCGATCACGACCCGCGGCCGATCATGCGCGACCTGGTCGGACCCGCCCGGGGCCGAGCCGAGACCGTGGTGGGTGGATCGGTGCAACCGGTGCACCGCCTTGCGGGCCTGTCGACCGCCGAGCAGGACCGCGTCGTCCTCGATCTGATCCGCGCCGAGGCCGCGGCGGTTCTCGGGGGCGACGCCGAGACCATCGCCGCCGACAAACCCTTCAGCGACATCGGATTCGACTCACTCGGCGTCATGGAATTCCGCAACCGGTTGAAATCGGCCGCAGGCGTCCAGGTGCCCGCGACAGCGATGTTCGACTACCCGACACCGAGGGACCTGGCCGGCTTCCTCCGGCAGGAAATCGCGCCGGTGGACGATCCCGCCGAACGGCTCGCCGCCGAAGTCGACGCGCTGGCCCGCAGTCTCGCCTCCGCCGAACTGTCCGCCACCGACCGATCGTCACTGGCGACCACTTTGTCCGCTCTGCTGCGCGAACTCGAAGGCAAGGACGCCGAGCCGGGCGTCGACGCCACCGACCTCGACACCGCGGACGATCACGAACTCTTCGAGTTCATCGACAACCTCAGCTGACCTCGCACGATCAGGAGCCCCACCGATGGCCGACACCGACGAGCTACGCCGCTATCTCAAGAAGACGGCGAAGGAGCTCTACGAGACCAAACAACACCTGCGCGAACTCACCGATCGGACGCGGGAGCCCATCGCTATCGTCGGTATGGCCTGCCGGTACCCCGGTGGAGTCCGTTCACCCGAGGACCTGTGGCGCGTCGCCGCCGCGGGCGTGGACGCCGTCGGGGTATATCCGTCCGACCGTGGATGGGACCTGGAGCGATTGTTCGATCCCGACCCGGACGTGCCGGGCACGGTCTACACGCGGGAGGGCGGTTTCCTCGACTCCGTCGCCGATTTCGACGCGGGTTTCTTCGGCATCAGCCCGCGCGAGGCCGCCGCGATGGACCCGCAGCAGCGCCTGATGCTCGAGGCGGCGTGGGAAGCGCTGGAAGACGCCGGGATCGACCCGGCCTCGCTCCGCGGTAGCGACACCGGCGTGTTCGCCGGGGTGGCCCACCAGAACTACGGGCCCCGCGTCGGCTCCCCGAGTATCACGGCCGAAACGGAAGGCCACGCGTATCTGGGTGTTTCCAACAGCGTGCTGTCGGGCCGGATCGCCTACACCCTCGGGCTGGAAGGGCCTGCCGTCTCGATCGATACGGCATGCTCGTCATCGCTGGTCGCCCTGCATCTCGCGTGCCGGGCGCTGCGCAACGGTGACGCCACCCTGGCCCTGGCAGGCGGCGTCACCGTGATGTCGGACCCGTCGCTGCTCATCGCGTTCGCGCGGCAGCGCGCCCTCTCACCCGACGGACGGTGCCGGGCCTTCGCGGCGGCGGCCGACGGGACGGGTTTCTCCGAGGGACTCGGCGTGCTGGTGCTCGAACGGCTCTCCGACGCACGGCGGTTCGGGCACACCGTCCTCGCGGTCGTGCGCGGCAGCGCGATCAACCAGGACGGCGCCAGCAACGGACTGACCGCGCCGAACGGCCGGTCGCAGGAAGCCGTGATCGGGCAGGCGTTGCGCGACGCGGGCCTGGAGCCCGCGGACGTCGACGCGGTGGAGGCGCACGGCACGGGCACGATGCTGGGCGATCCGATCGAAGCCAGGGCACTGATCGCGGCCTACGGCGCCCGGCAGGCCGACGTGCCGCTGCGTCTGGGATCGCTGAAATCCAATATCGGCCACACCTCGGCCGCGGCCGGTGTCGGCGGAGTGATCAAGATGGTGCAGGCCATGCGGCACGAGATGCTGCCGAAGACCCTGCACATCGACGCGCCCACCCCCCATGTGGACTGGTCCGCGGGCACCGTGCGGCTGCTGCGGGACAGCGAGCCGTGGCCCGCCGGTGCCAGGGTCCGGCGCGCGGGCGTGTCGTCGTTCGGCGCCAGCGGCACCAACGCCCACGTCGTCCTCGAGGAAGCGCCCGCCGAGCCCGCCGCGGAAGGGGAGTCCGGGCCCGCTCCCACGGCGGGGATCGGGTCGAATCACGCTGCCCCGCAGGTCATCCCGTTGCTGCTATCGGCCGGTTCCGGTGCGGCGCTGCATGCGCAGGCGGATCGATTACGGCAGTGGATGGCGGACGACCCGGAAACGGACGCCCAGGATATCGCGTACTCGCTGCTCACCTCCCGTGCCCGGCTGGAGTGGCGCGGAGCGGTCGTCGGTCGCGACCGGGACGAACTCCTGGCCGGTCTGACGGCACTCGCCGAGGGTCGTTCCGCGCCCGGTGTGGTCGAGGACCGCGCCGGCTCGGGACGCACGGCGTTCTTGTTCACCGGCCAGGGTGCGCAGCGCGCCGGGATGGGACGGGAACTGTACGCGGCGTTCCCGGTGTTCGCGGCGGAGCTGGACCGAGTCTGTGCCGAATTCGATTCGCTGCTCGGACGTTCGCTGCGGGACCTGCTCCGCGCCGAGGCGGCGGACGGCGACAGCGCGCCGGGACCGCTGGATCGGACCGAGTACACCCAGCCCGCGCTGTTCGCCTACGAGGTGGCGCTGTACCGGCTCGCCGAATCGTTCGGCCTGACACCGGATGTGCTGCTCGGCCATTCCATCGGTGAGCTCGCGGCGGCGTATGTCGCCGGAGTGTGGTCGCTGCCCGACGCGTGTGCGCTGGTGGCAGCGCGCGGACGGTTGATGGGCGCACTGCCCGCAGGCGGCGCGATGCTGGCCGTGGCGGTGCCGGAAGCGGAGGCGTCGGCCGCGCTCGAGAGGTACGCGGGCCGGGTGTCCGTGGCCGCCGTGAACGGGCCCTCTTCCGTGGTGTTGTCCGGTGCCGCCGACGCCGTCGCCGAGGTCGAGCGGCTCTTCGCTGCTCAGGGCCGTCGGACGAACCGGCTGCGCGTGAGCCACGCCTTCCATTCGGCGCGGATGGAACCGATGCTGGCCGAGTTCCGTGCCGTGGCCCGAGGTGTGACCTACCGGCAGCCGACGATCCCGATCGTCTCGAACGTTTCGGGCGCACCGGCCGCTGACGAGCTGACCGATCCGGAGTACTGGGTCCGTCAGGTCCGGGCGGCCGTGCGGTTCGCCCCGGGAGTCCAGGCGCTGGCCGCCGGCGGGGTGCGACGATTCCTGGAGATCGGTCCCGACGCGGTGCTGACCCCGATGACCCGCGAATGCCTGACCGAACAACCCGATATCGAGGCCCGCTGCGCGGTGGTCGCCGCCGCGCGACGCGGCGCGGACGAGGTCGGGCAGTTCACCGCGTTCCTGGCCGCCGCCCACGCCGCGGGCGCCGACGTGGACTGGAGCCCGCTGTTCACCGGTCGGCCGGTGCGCCGAGTTCCGTTGCCCACCTATGCCTTCCAGCGTCAGCGGTACTGGTTGCCGCCGACCGACGGCATCGGTGATGTGGGCCGCGCCGGACTGACGGCGATGGACCACCCGATGCTCGGCGCGGCGCTGGCCCTGGCCGGTACGGACGAGTGGCTGTTCACCGGTCGCCTGTCCACGGCGTCGCAGCCGTGGCTGGCCGATCACACGGTGTTCGGCACGGTGCTGTTGCCCGGGACCGCGTTCGTGGAGTTCGCGTTGGCAGCCGGCGCGCGAGTGGATGCCGGGACGATCGACGAGCTGGTCCTGGAGGCGCCGCTGCGGCTGGACGAGGGGACCGAAGTCGATATCCAGATCAGTGTCGAATCGCCCGACGACGCGGGGCGCAGGCGCTTCGTCATCGCCTCGCGGGCCGTCGGCGACCCGACCGCCGGATCCACGCACGCCCGCGGTGTACTCGCTCCCGACACGGGAAACGCGGCGGTGCCCGCCGATACGGACGAACCGTTCCAGGACGAGGACGCGATCACCGGAGCGGCGCTCTACGACCAACTGGCCGCCCGCGGTCTCGACTACGGACCCGCATTCCAGGGCGTGCGCCGGTTCGTGCGCCGCGGCGACTCCGTCGTGGCCGAGGTGCGGCTCGGCGAGACCGATTCGGACGCTTCGCGCTTCGGCGTGCACCCCGCACTGCTGGATGCCGCGTTGCACGCCGCCGTCGACGTATTGTCCGCTGATTTCGCCGACAACCAGGCGCCGCTTCCGTTCTCGTTCACCGGCGTGCGGTTGTATCGCGGTGGCGCGAGCGCGGCGCGCGCTCTGATCCGGCGGACGGGCTCCGAAGGGGCGCGGGTAGAGCTCCGCGACGATACGGACGCGTTGCTGCTGACGATCGATGCGCTGCGGGCGCGGCCGGTCGACAGCGATGCGGTGCGCAGCGCGTGCTCCGCCGGACCCCACCGTCTCTACGACGTGCGGTGGGCCACGGTGGCTTCCGGCGCCGGGTCCGGCGCGGTGCGGCTGGCGGCGGTCGGCGGACCGTCGGAATCCGCTTTCCAGGAACATTATTCGGATATGGCCGCGCTGGTAGCGGCCGCAGGTACCGACGCCACGGGAGCGAACACCCGAGTGCAGGCCGACGCCGTGGTGTGGTTCGCCGAGTCCGGTCCCGGGCACGCCGACAGCACCGAGGCCGACCGGGTGCGCCGGAGCGTGAACACCGCGCTGGCGGCGGTGCAGTCCTGGTTACGCCTCCCCGAGTCCGGCGACACCCGGCTGGTCGCGGTGACCCGTAACGGCGCCGGACTGCCCGGCGAGGATCCGGATCTGGCGGCCGCGGCGCTCTGGGGCCTGCTGCGCAGCGCGCAGTCGGAGCATCCCGGCCGGATCGTGCTGGTGGACGCCGAGAGTGACGCGGTCATCGGGCCCGAGCTGATCTCGGCGGCCCTCGCGACCGTCGAGCCGCAGCTCGCGGCGCGTGGCGGTGAACTGGTCGCGCCCCGGCTCGCCCGGCGTGACGACGCGCCCGGCACGGCCGTCACCCTGGGCCGAGGCACGGTGCTGATCACCGGCGGGACCGGTGGGTTGGGCGCGCTGGTGGCCCGGCACCTGGTCGCCACCCACGGTGTGCGGGATCTCGTTCTGGTGTCGCGCCGCGGCGAACGGGCCGACGGTGTGCGCGAACTGGTAGCCGAACTGGCCGCACTCGGTGCTCGGTCGCGGGTACTGGCCTGCGACGTCGGCGACCGCGCCGCGGTGCGCGCCCTGCTCGACCAGCTGGCCGACGGTCCGGAGCTGACCGCCGTCGTCCATGCCGCCGGCGTCCTGGACGACGCGACGCTCGACGCACTCACGCCCGACCGGATCGAGCGGGTGTTCGCGCCGAAGGTCGACGCCGCACTACACCTCGACGAACTCACCCGTGACCGGAATCTGTCGGCGTTCGTGCTGTTCTCCTCGATCGCGGCGGTCCTGGGCTCGGCGGGCCAGGGCAACTATGCCGCCGCGAACTCGGTGCTGGACGCGCTGGCCCGGCGGCGCGTCGCGGCGGGTCTGCCCGCGGTCTCGGTGGCCTGGGGCCCGTGGAACCAGAGCGGCGGGATGACCGCCGAACTGGGACGCGCAGGCCTGGACCGTCTGTCCCGCATGGGCTTCCGCCCCTTGGCCGAGTCCGACGGGCTCGCGCTGTTCGACCGGGCGGCGGGCGCGGACATGCCGCTGGTCGCCGCCGTGGACTTCGACACCGCGGCATTGTCCGCGCAGGCCCGCGCGGATCTGCTGCCGCCGCTGCTGCGTTCGCTGGTAGCGGTACCGCGCCGTGCCGAGGGCGGCGGCGATCTGGCCGAGCGGCTCGCGTCGGCGCCACCGGACCGGCACGACGCGATCGTGCTGGATTTCGTGCGCCATCAGGTCGCCGAGGTACTGGGACACGCCACGGGCGAACAGATCGAGGCCGACAAGCCGTTCAGCGAATTGGGCTTCGATTCGCTGGGCGCGGTGGACCTGCGCAACCGCCTCACCAAGGCCACCGGTCTGCGTCTGCCGTCGACGCTGGCCTTCGATCACCCGACGTCCGCGGCGGTCGCCCGGCTGCTGCGTTCCCGGATCGACGGCGCGGGGCGAGGCGTCCGCCCGGCGCGGAAGCGCGCGCGAGCCGACGAACCGATCGCGATCGTCGGCATGGCCTGCCGGTACCCCGGCGAAGTCGCGTCGCCGGACGATCTGTGGAACCTGGTGGCCTCGGGGACCGACGCCATTTCCGAGTTCCCCGCCGATCGCGGCTGGGATCTCGATCGCCTGATCGATCCCGATCCCGAACACACCGGAACCTCCTACGTGAAAGAGGGCGGGTTCTTGACGGACGCGGCCGATTTCGACGCCGGATTCTTCGGCATCGGCCCGCGGGAGGCGAACGCGATGGACCCGCAGCAGCGTTTGCTGCTGGAGGTGTCGTGGGAAGCGCTCGAGCACGCGGGCATCGATCCGACGTCGCTGCGGGGCACCGACACCGGCGTCTACACCGGGGTGATGTACCAGGACTACGAGGTCCTGACCCGCAAGGCCGGACCCGAGGCCGAAGGCTACGTGGGCACCGGCTCGGCGGCCAGCGTGGTCTCCGGACGCATCGCCTATTCGCTCGGTCTGGAAGGCCCCGCGATGACGGTGGATACGGCGTGCTCGTCCTCGCTGGTGGCACTGCACGTGGCCTGTCGGGCGCTGCGACAGGGGGAGAGTTCGCTCGCCCTGGTGGGCGGTGCGACGGTGATGGCCACGCCCACGGTGTTCGTGGAATTCTCCCGCCAGCGCGGACTGGCGCCGGACGGGCGGTGCAAATCGTTCTCGGCCGCCGCCGACGGTGTGGCGTGGGCGGAGGGCGCGGCCGTCCTGGTGCTCGAAAGGCTTTCGGACGCAAGGCGACTCGGCCACAACGTGCTCGCGGTGGTGCGCGGCAGCGCGGTGAACCAGGACGGCGCCAGCAACGGTCTCACCGCGCCGAACGGTCCGTCGCAGGAGCGGGTGATCGCGGCGGCGCTGGCCGATGCCGGGCTCGGGCCGTCGGACGTGGATGCCGTGGAAGCGCACGGCACCGGAACGACACTGGGCGATCCGATCGAGGCACAGGCGTTGCTCGCCACCTACGGCCAGGGCCGCCCGGAAGGTCCGCTGCGTGTCGGTTCGCTCAAATCCAATATCGGCCACACCCAGGCGGCGGCCGGTGTGGGCGGCGTGATCAAAATGGTGCAGGCGCTGCGCCACGAGATGCTGCCGAGAACCCTGCACGCGGAGGAACTCTCACCCCATGTGGACTGGTCGGCCGGATCGGTGCGCGTGCTGGCCGACGCCGAATCGTGGACCCCGGGCAGCCGGATACGACGCGCGGGGGTGTCGTCGTTCGGTATCAGCGGCACGAACGCGCACGTGATCCTCGAGGAGGCGCCCCCGTCCCCGCGTGCTGAGCGACCGGCGGCGGACTCAGGCCCGGTAGCGGGCGGCGTGGTACCGCTGGTGGTCTCCGCGAAATCCGCGGAAGCCCTGCGCGGTCAGGCCGAACGCTTGCGGTCCTGGCTGGCCGACGCGCCGGAGATCGACCTGGGGCGGGTGGCGCGTGCGCTGCTCGACTCGCGCGCGCTGCTGGATCGCCGCGGCGTGGTGGTCGGCCGCGATCGGGAGGAACTGCTCGCCGGGCTGGCCGCGCTGGCGGCGGGAACGACGTCGCCGCACGCGGTCGAGGCACCGGCCGTGCCGGGTACGACAGCCTTCCTCTTCACCGGTGGTGGCGCGCAGCGAGTCGGCATGGGTGCCGGTCTGTACCAGGCGTTTCCGGTGTTCGCGACCGCGCTGGACGAGGTGTGCGCCGAGTTCGACCGGCATCTCGGGGGTTCCCTGCGGGAGGTGATGTTCACCGACGAGGCCGGGGTGCTCGACCGGATGGACTGGATGCAGCCCGCGTTGTTCGCTTTCGAGGTGGCGATGTTCCGGCTGCTCGAGTCGTACGGTCTCGTACCGGACGTGCTCGCGGGTCACTCGCTGGGCGAACTCGTCGCGGCCTATGTGTCCGGGGTCTGGTCGCTGACCGACGCCTGCGTGCTGGTGGCGGCGCGGGGACGGCTGATGGGCGCGGCGCCCGCCGGCGGGGCGATGCTGGCGGCCGCGGTGTCGGAGACGGAAGCGGAGGAACTGCTCGGCGGTCTCGCCGACCGGCTCGCGATCGGGGCGGTGAACGGTCCGGAGTCGGTGGTGTTCTCGGGCTACGCCGATGCCGTCGACGAGATGCGGCGGCGGCTGACCGAGGCGGGACGGAAGAACACCCTGCTGCGGATCTCCCACGCGTCCCATTCGATGCTGATGGAACCCGTCCTCGACGAATTCCGAGCGGTGGCCGAGGGACTGACCTATCGCGAACCCACCGTGCCGATCGTGTCGAACGTATCCGGCGCGCCGGCCGGCGACGAAATGCGCGATCCGGGCTACTGGGTGGCGCAGGTGCGCAGCTGTGTGCGCTTCGCGCCCGGGGTGCGCAGCCTCCTCGACTCCGGGGTGCGGCGTTTCATCGAGATCGGACCGGACGCCGCGCTCACCGCGATGACCGGAGAATGCTTGGCCGAACGTCCGCAGGTGGCGACGAAGTCTCTGGTGGCGGCCTCGTCCCGGCGTTCGGTCGACGAGGTGACCCAGTTCGTCACGCTTCTCGCCCAGTCCTTCGCGGCAGGCGCACCGGTGCGGCTGCGGTCGCTGCTGCCGGGAGCGGACGCACGGGTGGAGCTGCCGACGTACGCGTTCCAGCGCCGCCGGTACTGGGTACGACCGGCTCCCGAAGTCGTGACCGGCTCGTTCGGCCATCCACTGCTGACCAGCGCGGTGCCGGTCGCGGGCAAAGACGAATGGTTGTTCACCGGCCGGTTCTCCGCGCGCACCCAGCCATGGATCGGCGACCACGCGGTGTTCGGCTCGGTATTGCTGCCCGGGACGGCCTTCGCGGAGATGGCGCTCGCCGCGGGCGCGCGGGTGGACGCGGGCGTCGTCGGTGAACTGTTGCTGCAAGCTCCGTTGCCGCTCACCGCGAGCGCCGAGATCGAGCTCCAATTGAGCGTCGGGGCGCGCGACGAGCAAGGGCGGCGCGTATTCGCCGTGCACTCCCGCGCGGCCGATCGGGAGTCCGACGGCACGGACCCGTGGGTGCGGCATGCGAGCGGCGTCCTGACCACCGCCGACGACGACCACGCGCCGGTGTGGAGCGAACCGGTGTGGCCCCCGTCCGGCGCGGAGCCGTCGGACGGGTCGCTCTACGACCGGCTGGCGGAGCGCGGCTTCGACTACGGTCCCGGTTTCCAGGGCGTCACCGCGTTGTGGACGCGCGGCGAGCAGACCGTCGCCGAGGTGTCCCTCGACGAATCCGTGAGCGTCGCGGCGGCTCCGTTCGGCATCCATCCGGCGCTGCTGGACGCATGCCTGCACGCGGCGCTCCCCGAGCTGATCGGCGACCTGCCCGCCGGGCAGGTGCCGTTGCCCTTCTCCTTCACCGGTGTGCGCCTGTGGCGCTCCGGTGTCACCGCGGCGCGCGTTCGCGTCGTCCGGGACGCCGAGGGACAGGTCACGATCGACATCGCGGACGACACCGGCTCGCTCGTCGCGCGCATCGATGCGGTCTCCGCACGTCCGATCGCGGCCGACGCGCTGGGCGCGGCGCAGGCGGGACGCCGTACGGCACCCCTGACCCTGAGCTGGACGCGCGCGCAGCTACCCGCGCTGCGGGCGGTGCCCGACCGTGTGGCGACGATGGGGCATGCGCGAGTATCCGGTGTCGACCGTCACTACCTCGACGCGTCGGAAGTCACCGCAGCCGAACAGGTTCCGGATATCGTCGTCTGGTCGCTCCCGGAGGGACCGGCGGCCACCGCTGACCCGGTCGAGCCCGGGACGGTGCGGGAGACCACCCGCACCGCCTGGGAGCTGCTGCGATCCTGGTTGTCGCTCGAGCGGCTGGCGGACACTCGCCTCGTGGTGGCGACCCGCCGCGCGACGGGCCTGAACGGCGAACCGGTCGATCTGGCCGCCGCCGCCGTCACCGGTTTGGTCCGCAGCGCACAATCGGAACAACCGGGTCGTATCGTGCTGCTGGACCACGACGGAGACCTGGACGCCGCGACGGTGCTCGGCGTGCTCGAATCGGGGCACGCCCAAGTGGCGGTCCGCACGGGCGAGATATACCTCCCACGCTTGGCCTATGGTGACATGCCCGTCGATGAGCCTGAAAAGCTCGGTAGAACAGGCGCTTTCGGCGATGGCACGGTGCTGATCACGGGCGGAACCAGCGGATTGGGCGCGGTGATCGCGCGGCACCTGGTCACCGCACACGGCGTCCGGCATCTGCTGCTGGTGTCGCGGCGCGGCGCGGCGGCCGACGGTGTCGCGGAACTGATCGCCGAGCTGGAACGGCTCGGTGCGCGCACCCGGGTCGCCGCGTGCGACGTGGCCGATCGCGCGGCCTTGGCCACCGTGGTCGAGTCGATCGGGACCGAGCACCCGCTGTCGGCGGTGGTCCATTCCGCGGGCCTGATCGACGACGCCACCATCGAGACGCTGACCGCCCAGCGGATCGATCGCGTACTCGCGCCCAAGGTCGACGGTGCGCTGCACCTGGACGAGCTCACCCGGGGCCACGACCTGGCCGCGTTCGTCGTATTCTCCTCGGCCGCGGCGATTCTCGGTTCGCCCGGACAGGGCAACTACGCGGCCGCGAACGCGTTCCTCGACGGGCTCGCCCAGGCCCGGCGAGCGCAGGGGCTGCCCGCCTTGTCGGTCGCCTGGGGTTTGTGGAACCAGGACACGGGCATGACCGCCGAAATGGACCGGGCCGCGCTGGCGCGGCTGGAGCGTATGGGTCTGCGGATCCTCGGTGACTCCGACGGTACGGCGCTGTTCGACGCCGCGCTCACCACGGATGCGGCCATGGTCGCCTGCGTCGAGTTCGACAAGTCCGCTCTGGCCGCGCAGGCGCGTGCGGGGCTGCTGCCCGAAGTTCTGAGCGGCTTGGTCGCCGGCCGTGCCCGCCGGGTCTCCAGCGCAACCGCCACCGGCGGCCTGCTGGCCGACCTGCTCGCCACCGCGCCGGAGGACGAACGCGACGCGCTGGTGCTCGGATTCGTCCGCGAACACGCCGCGGCGGTGCTCGGATACCAGTCCGCGGCGGCGATCGATCCCGAAACTCCGTTCAACGAGATGGGTTTCGATTCACTCGGCGGTGTCGAGCTGCGCAACCGGCTGTCGGAGGGCACGGGCACGCGACTGCCGTCGACGCTGGTGTTCAACTACCCGACGGTGAGCGCGGTGGCGAAACTGCTGCGGTCGCAATGGGAAGCGACCGCGACCACCTCGGCGATCGATGACCAGATCGCCGCGCTCGCCGCGCTGCTGGCGACCCTGCCGTCGGAGGAGGACAAGGCGCGGCTGGCCGAGCGGATCCGCGCGACGCTGACCGACGCCATCGACGAACCCGCGCCCGAGCCCGCGCCGGTCGCCGATCAGGGCCGCGACGCCGTCGAGGCGGCCGCCACGGCGGACGAACTGTTCGCGCTCATCGACCAGCAGATCAGCGGAAAGTAGAGGAAGACCATGACACCCGACGACGTGTCGGCGATCGAAGTGACCGATGGCGTGCGCTCGCTGCACCTGGAGTGGGACGACCCCGGCATCGCCGTGCTGGGCATGATCCAGCTCACCAGGGACGAACTCGTCGAGCGCATCCGTACCGGCGAACTGCCGCTGCCGCCACTGGCCAAACTACTCAACATCGAGGTCGTCGACGCCGCGCCGGGGCGGATGACGCTGCGCCTCACGCCGGACGAGCGGCACGTGAACTTCCTCGGTGTGGTCGGTGGCGGCGTGGTCGGCACGGTGCTCGACGTCGCGATGTGGGGTGCGGTGCAACTGTCGGTGCAGGACAAGTCCATGCTCACGACGGTGAGCATGACGTCCAATCTGGTGCGCGGGGTTTCGCACACCCAGGGGGCGTTGGAGGCGGTCGCGGAGGCGGTGCACGTCGGCCGGACGACGGCCACCGCCGAGAGCCGTCTCGTCGATGCCGCGGGGAAGGTCTACGCGACCGCGACCGCCACGTTCGTCCGGATGGGCGGCGGCAACGGGTGAATTCCGACGGCCCGGGGACCAGGTCCCCGGGCCGTCGGAATCACAGTTCGGCCGCGAGCTGGGTGCCCTGCTGGATGGCGCGCTTGGCGTCGAGCTCCTTCGCTTCGTCGGCGCCGCCGATGAGATGCACCCGCACGCCACGCGATTCGAGCTGGCCGTGCAGGTCGCGGACCGATTCCTGGCCCGCGCACACCACCACGTTGTCCACTTCGATCACTCGCGGCGCCTGCCGCTGCGGACCGAAGCTGATATGCAGTCCGCGATCGTCGATCCGTTCGTAGTTGACCCCGCCGATCTGCTGGACCCCGCGCGCGTCGAGCGCGGCGCGGTGGATCCAGCCGGTCGTCTTACCCAAGGTCAGTCCGAACGGCCCCGACTTGCGTTGCAGCAAGGTCACTTCCCGGATCGCCCTGGCAGGCCGAGGGGTACGCAACTGGCCGCGAGCGTGGATGTCGTCGGTGACACCCCACTCGTCGCGCCATTCGTCGAGCGCGAGCGGAACTTGGTGGACCGCGGTCAGGAACTCGCCGACGTCGAAACCGATTCCGCCCGCACCGATGACGGCCACCCGGTTGCCTACGGGCTTCTCCTGGCGGATCAGTTCCGGATAGGACAGCACCATGGGGTGATCGATGCCCGGGATCGCGGGAATTCGAGGGCGTACGCCCGTGGCCAGCACCACCTCGTCCCAGCCACCCGCGGCGAGTTGTTCGGCGGTGGCCAGGGCATTCAGATGCACGGTGACGCCGGTGAGTTCGAGTTTGCGCCGGTAATACCGGATCGTCTCGTCGAACTCCTCCTTGCCGGGGATGCGGCGGGCGAGGTCGAATTGTCCGCCGATCCGGTCCTCGGCTTCGAACAGTTCCACCTGGTGCCCGCGCTCGGCCAGGCCGATCGCGGCCGACAACCCGGCGGGACCGGCGCCGACGACGGCGACGCGCTTGGCCCGCCTGGTGGGCAGCAGTTGCAGCAGCGTCTCGTGGCACGCGCGGGGATTCACCAGGCAGGACACGGTCTGCCGGGTGAAGGTGTGGTCCAGGCAGGCCTGGTTGCAGGCGATGCAGGTGTTGATCTCGTCCACCCGCGATCCGGCGGCCTTGTTCACCCATTCCGGATCCGCCAGCAGCGGGCGCGCCAGCGAGATGAGGTCCGCCTCGCCGCGCTCCAGGATCTGCTCGGCGACCTCGGGCATGTTGATCCGGTTCGACGCGCACACCGGAATCGAGACATGTTCCTTGAGCGCCGCGGTGTATCCGACGAACGCGGCCCGTGGCACCGAGGTGACGATCGTCGGCACCCGCGACTCGTGCCAGCCGATATCGGTGTTGATGACGTCGACTCCGGCGGCTTCGAGTTCCTTCGCCAGGTCGATGATCTCGGCGTAGGTCTGCCCGTCCTCGACGAACTCGGCCAGCGACATCCGGAACATGATGAGCAGGTCGTCGCCGACGGCGGCCCTGGTCCGAGCGGCGACCTCGACCGGGAACCGCCGCCGGTTCGCCGCCGATCCGCCCCAGCGATCGGTCCGGGTGTTGGTGCGCGGCGCGAGGAACTGGTTGATCAGAAAGCCTTCGCCGCCCATGATCTCGACGCCGTCGTATCCGGCCAGCCGCGCCAACCGCGCGCAGCGCACGTGATCGGCGATCGTGGTCTCGATCTCCTGCTCGGTGAACGCCCGCGGTTCGAACGCGGTGAGCGGCGACGCCACCGCCGAGGGCGCCAGATTGGTGGGGATGTTCGAATCGCGCCCACCGTGCAGGATCTGCAGCGCGATCTTGCCCCCCGCTTCGTGAACGGCGTCGGTGATCACGCGGTGCCGCTCGGCGTCGGTCTCGTCGAGCATCGCGCACGCGAACGGCCACAGCCATCCGTCGCGGCTGGGGGAGTAGCCGCCGGTGACGATCAGCCCTACGCCGCCGCGTGCGCGTTCGGCGAAGAACGCGGCCAGCCGGTCGATGTGCCAGGCCCGATCTTCCAGCCCGGTGTGCATGGAGCCCATGACAACTCGATTGCGGAGTTTCACCCTCCCCAGCTCGATCGGCGACAGCAAATGCGGAAAGGCGGAACTCATGGGATGAACCTAACGGTAGCTACCCACCTCCGCAATGGCTGGCGTGGCATGCCATCTGCGATGTACGGCCCGATACGGACAACCGGGTGTTTCGGGGGCGACAGCCCGGCAACCTCTGCATCGACCGCCTTCGCCAACACCCCGAACCAAGCGCCGGGCACGGCTTCGCTACCGGCCGTGCCGAGCACATACGTACGCCGGGAAGGCCCGCAACAGATCAGACCTCCTGTCGCGCGGCGACCATCGCGTCCACGGTCGCCGGGGACAACATCTCGTCCGCGACCAGACCCGCCAGCCCCACGAACGCGCCGTTCTCACTCAGCCGCGAGGGGCCGATGTCGAGATCGCGCAACGCGCTCGGGTGTGCGTTCGACTCGACGCCGCGCCGCACCCCCTCGAGAAACGGCGGCAGCACCCCGATCGCCCCGCCGACGCGGACATGGGCCGGATTCACGATCGATACCATCGTCGCGAGCACGGTCCCGACCAGGCGCCCGGCCCGCTCGGTCGAGCGAATCGCCTCGGGGCTGCCGTCGCCGACCAGCCGGACCACGTCGGCCGTCGTGCGGACGCCCAGGTCCCGGGCCAGCGCCTGCCCGCCCGCGCCCGCCGCCACACACCCACGGCGGCCGCAGCTGCAGAGCTGTCGACTGCCCTCGATCCGCAGGTGCCCGATCTCGCCCGCCGAGCCGCTCACGCCACGGTGCACTCGTCCGGAGATCACCACGCCCGCACCGATTCCGGTCCCCACCTTCACGCCGACGAGGGTCGCGGCGGGTCGGTCCAGCGCGCGGAAGTCGCCGAATGCCAGAGCATTCGCGTCGTTCTCCAGCAGCACCGGGACACCGAGCGCGTCGGCGAACGGTTCGCGCAGCGCCGCGCCGTTCCAGTCCGGCATGGTCGGCGGCGCGACGGTCACTCCGCTGTCGTGGTCGATCTGGCCCGGCACCGACAGGCCGATCGCGCACAAGCTCTCCGCTCGCCCGGTCCGCCGCAACAGCTTCCGTCCCGTGTCGAGCAGCATCGGCACGACCTGTGCCGGGCTGTGCCGCAGGGGGAGCCGCCGGTCCTCTCTCGCGAACACCGTCCCGCGCAGGTCGACCACGGCCAGCGTGGCATGGCTCTGTCCGAGATCGGCGACGAGCGCGGTGCTTCCGGTGTCATCGACCTCGAGCATTTCGGCGCGTCGTCCTCCGCTCGATTCCTTGTGCCCCGCGTGGCGGACGAGCCCGAGACCGCGCAGCGCCTCCAGCCGCTCGGTCAGCGTCACCCGCGACAACCCCGCGAGTTCCTGCAGCTCGAGCCGGGTCAGCGGCCCGGTGGCGCGCAGCAGGGCGAGCACATGTCCTGGCGAAGTGGGGCTGGATGGTGTCGCGGGCATATTGACAATATCTCTCAGCGCACTTATGTTAACCAACCTGACAAAAGCTTGAAACACGTTGTGCCCTAGCAGGAGCCATGCATGCCGGTATCCGGTTCGACGCGCAGATCCTTCCTGCGCGCGGTGGGCTCCGGTGCGGCGGCCCTGTCCGCCGCGGCCTGTACCGGATTCGCGACCAGCGGCAACGGCGGCATGATCTTCCTGTCCACCCAGTTCCGTCCCGCCGACGAGGCCGAGCGTTTCCGTACCCTGCTGGCCGCCGCCGCGCCCGGCGTCGGCTACGTGACCATCGAGGAGAGCCCGTTCGCGAGCCAGGTGCGCAGCCAGGTCGACGCGGGCGCGACCAAGATCGGTCTGCTCGGCGGTCTGCACGGCGACCTCGCTCCGCTCGCGGACGGCTACCTGGACGACCTCACCGGTTTGCTCGCCGACTTCGGCGCCCGCGGCTGGTCGGCGGAATACCTGCAACTCGCGAAGGTCGGCACCGACCGCACGTGGTACATCCCATGGGCCACGGCGAGTTACGTCCTCGCCGCGCACGCGGACGCGCTCGAACACCTGCCGCCAGGAGTCGATGCCGCGTCGCTGACCTATGACCAGTTCCTCGACTGGGCCGTCGCCGCGCGCCGCGCCAATGGCAATCGCCCCGTGCTCGGCCTGCCCGCGGGCCCCAAGGGCCTGCTGCACCGGTTCGTCCAGGGCTTCCTGCTGCCCTCGTTCACCGGCGGCCAGATCACCACGTTCCGCTCGAACGAGGCCGTGACGGCGTGGCAGTACTTGCGTGAGTTGTGGGCCAACTGCGTCCAGTCGAGCACGAATTTCGACTTCATGCAGGAGCCGCTCGACAGCGGCGAGGCGCGGATGGCGTGGGACCACGTCGTGCGCCTGGTCCACGCGCCCGAGCGCGACCCGCGCGACTGGCGGATGCTTCCGGCGCCACGGGGCGCACACGGACTCGGCTACATGGCCGTGATCGCCGGGCTCGCGATCCCCAAGGGCAGTACGGATCCCGAACTCGCGCAGCGGACGATCAGCACGCTCACCCGCCCGGAAACCCAACTGCGACTGCTTCGTTCCAACGGCTTCTTCCCTGCGGTCGACACGGCGATCCCCGCCGACCTGCCACCGGCCGTCCAGCTCGAGGCCGACGCGGTGCGCAAGCAGCAGGAGGCGCCCGGCGCCATTCTCTCGTTGCCGCCGGTGGGTCTGGGCCAGCGTGAAGGCGAGGTGAGCAAGGTCTTCAAAGACAGCTTCCGTTCGATCGTGCTCGACGGGGCGGATATCCGCTCCACGCTGGATCAGCAGGCCCGGGTGCTGCAAGGCATCCTCGACGAGCTGAAAGTGCCGTGCTGGGCGCCCGACCCGGCCGCAGAGCTCTGCCGGGTGGGATGAGCCATGATGTCGCGTCTACGCTCCCCGTGGATCCTGCTGCTGCCGTCGATCGTCCTGATGTCGGCCCTGTTCGGCTGGCCGCTCGTGCAGGCCGTGCTCGAGGCGTTCCGTGGCGGCGACGGATTCACCCTCGCCAACTGGGACCGGCTGTTCGACGATCCCTACGTCCTCCCCGCGCTGCGCAACACCCTCCTGCTGATCGCGATCGTCGTGCCGGTCCAACTGGTGCTCGCCGTCGCCATGGCGCTGCTCATGCAGGCCAGGCCGCGATTCGCCGGCGGCCACTTCTACCTGTGGTGCCTGCCGCTGGCGATCTCCGAACTGGCGGCGGGCCTGGTATGGCTGTCCATCTTCGACAACCGCGGCTACCTGAACTCGCTGCTGGTCGGCATCGGGCTCTCCGACGACGGCGTGCAGTGGCTCAGCTACCGGAACGCGGGCACCATGCTGCTCGCCGTGGTGGTCGCCGAGATCTGGCGCGCGACGTCACTGGTATTCGTCATCGTGGTGGCGGGCGTGCAGATGATCCCGCGCGACTACGACGAGGCCGCGCAGGTGTTCGGAGCGAACCTCTGGCAGCGGCTGCGGCATGTGACGCTGCCGCTGCTCGGCCCGAGCTTGCAAGTGGCGCTGATCTTGCGGACCATCCTCGCGCTGCAGGCTTTCGCCGTGGCGCAGGCATTGACCGGCCGGGACTTTCCGCTGCTGGTCGGCGAGACCTACGAGTGGTACGCGAATCTGCAGAATCCCGCGGTCGCCAGCGCTGTCTCGCTGATCGTGCTGGCGATCTCGCTCGCCACCGCGGTGTTCTACCTGCGTGCGGTCCGGCAGCCGGAGCAGGCCCGATGAGTCGCGATCGTGCGGCGGAGGGCCGCGGGCGCACGTGCAGGAGGCGAGGAGCGCGATGAACTCGGCCGAGGCGCCGTCGCGGCGCGTGCTGCCACCCATCGACCGCGCACCCCTGCGCAGGCGCCGCCTGCGCGCGGTGGGGGTGCAGGCGGCCTGCACTGCTGTAAGTCTGTTCATGGCGCTGCCGATCGTGCTCATCGGACTCGCCGCGTTGTCCTCCCGCGCGGCGCTCAACGAGTTCCCGAAGCCACTCATCCCGAAGGAATTCTCCACCGACACCCTGGTGTCGTTCTTCCGCGCCACCGGGACCGTTGCCGCACTGGGCAACTCGGTGCTCGTCGGCCTGTACACGGTGTTCTGGTCGCTGGTGATCGGCGCGCCCACGGGATACGCGCTGGCCCGCCATGCTTTTCGCGGCAAAGACACCTACCAGGTCTTCATTCTCTTCGTGCGAGCGCTGCCGATCGTGGTGCTCTCGGTGCCGCTGGCCACGGTATTCCTGCGGATCGATGTGTACGACACGGTGTTCGCCGTGACATTGGTGCACACCACGCTCGCATTGCCGACCACCGTGCTCATCACGGCGAGCATCTTCGTCGCGGTGCCGCCGGATCTGGAGGAGGCGGCCCGGGTCTTCGGGTGCACTCGATGGCAGGCCGCGCGCCGGGTCGTGGTGCCGCTCGCGCTGCCGGGTCTGGCCGCGTCATCGATCTTCACATTCGTCCTGTCGTGGAACGAGATCCTCGGCGCGACGATCGTGACGCTCGGGCACCGCACGCTGCCCGCGCAGGTGCTCACGGCGCTGGGTGAGGCGTCGACCGCGTACCGCTTCGCCGGTGGCTTCGCGCTGATCATCCCGGCGCTGGTGTTCATCTTCGTGATGCGGCGCTACCTGGTGAACATGTGGGGGACGACGCTCAGATGACAGGGGTTCGCTGATGGCCGAGGTGATTGTCCGGGATCTGGTGAAGACCTATCCCGGCGGCACGGCGCGTGCTACCGACGAGGTCTCGCTGGAGATCGCCGACGGCGAGTTCATGGTGCTGTTGGGGCCTTCCGGCTGCGGCAAGACGACCTTGCTGCGCATGATCGCCGGGTTGGAGCTGCCGGACTCGGGGCAGATCGTGATCGGCGGCAAGGACGTCACCTACCTCGAACCTCGGCGGCGCAACCTGTCGATGGTCTTCCAGTCCTACGCGGTCTTCCCCAACAAGAAGGTCGCCGACAATATCGGCTTCGGCCTGCGCGTGCACGGTGTGCCGGCCGAGGAGATCCGGCGCAAAGTCGCCTGGGCCGCCGATCTGCTGCAACTCACCCCGTACCTGGACCGCTACCCGGCGCGGCTGTCCGGCGGGCAGCGCCAGCGTGTCGCGGTGGCGCGGGCCATCGTGATGGACGCCGACGTGCTGCTCATGGACGAGCCGCTGTCCAACCTGGACGCGCTGCTGCGGCTGTCGTTCCGGGCCGAGCTGAAACGACTCGTCGCGGAACTCGGCACCACGACCGTCTACGTCACCCACGACCAGGTCGAGGCGCTGTCGCTGGGCAACCGTGTCGCCGTGATGCGGGACGGATCGATCGTCCAGTGCGGCCCACCGACCGAGGTCTACGACGACCCGGCGACGGAATTCGTCGGCGGTTTCCTCGGCAGCCCGCCGATGAACTTCCTCACCGGCGTGGTCTCCGCGGCGCAGGACGGACCGCGCATCGACCTGGGCGGGCAATCGCTCGCCGTGCCCGCGGCGCTGTCGTCGTTCGAGGGTGGCACCCTCCGGCTCGGTATCCGCCCCGAGGCCATCGTGGTGCGCGAAGGCCCCGCGGACGCGACCGTGCGCGGTGAACTCGAAGTGCTGGAGCCACTCGGCTCCTCGACCCTGCTCACCACCCGCGTCGGCGGTCAGACCGTGAAAGTCCAAGCGCCGCCGAGCTTTCGTGCCGCCGAGGGCGACCCCTCCGATCTGTACCTGCCAGCCGAAGCGTGCCGTTGGTACGACCCGGAAACCGGAATGCTGCTGAACCTCGACTGATCCGCCACGGGGCGAATGCGGCACGGAGCCGTCGCGCCCGGTCGCGGCACGCCCCTCCCAGTACCTTCGCTCGGGGGTGATCCTGCGCGGATGATCACCGGAAGGCGTCCGCGTGGGCCGTGGCCCACTGACCGAACGTCCGTGGCGCGCGGCCGATGACCTCTTCTACCGTCGGTCGGACAATGGATTCGTCGATGGCTCCGTTCACGTAGAAGTCGAAGAAGGCGTCCACGTACTCGACGGGGGTGGTGCGGAGCATGTCGGCGCGGGCCTCGTCGTCGCCGAGGCCCTGACAGATGAGATCGCGGCCGATGGCCTCGGCCAGGATGGCGACCTGCTCGGCGGGTGTGAGCGGCTCCGGCCCCGTAGGCCAGAGGATTTCGCCGTGATGACTGTTGTCCCGCAGTACGGTGGCGGCTACCGCGCCGATGTCCTGCGGATCCAGAGCGGCCGTGCGCACCTCGGGGAACGGAGCGCGAATCACGTCTCCTTCGCGCAGTTGGGGGAGCCAGCGCAGGGCGTTGGAGGCGAAGGCGCAGGGGCGCAGAATGGTCCATGCCGCAGCGTATTCGGTGACTTCCTGCTCGGAGGCCATCATATAGCGGGTGACGGCATTGGATGTGTCGCCGGTGCCCGCGGAAACACCCGACAGTTGCACGATGTGTTCGACGCCCGCCTTCGCGGCCGCCTGCGCGACCGCTGGATAACCGGGCAGCAGGAACAACGCACGTACCCCGTCGAAACTGAGGGTCTCTGGAGACGTGAGGTCGCCCGCCACGGCTTCCGCTTCCGGGGGTACGACCGCACGCCGCGGATCGCGCACCAGCGCGCGCACCGGCTCGCCCGCTGCGGCCAGGGCTTGCACAACCTCAGCGCCGACATTGCCGGTCGCTCCTGTCACGAGAATCATTGCGCTGATCCTTCCAGTTCCCAACGGTTTTCGCGGGACCGTTGCAGATACCTGCAACGCACTGTGCGACCTTTGCCCTCGATCCGGCGGACGTTGTCCCTTGTCGCGGCGGATCCTGCCTGACGTCGCCGGGCTCGACCGCTGCGTGACGAGGTCGTTTCTCCTAGGCTGCCCGGGGAGGTTGCTGTCGAGGAGCCGGGGAGACTTGGGATGGATGTTGGTCTTGTGTGGGGTTTCGTGGGTGCGGTGCTGCTGGCCTATGTGATTCCTGGTCCGGATTGGCTTCTGGTCTTGCGACATGCCTCGCGCTCGCGGGCCGCGGGCATCTGCGCGGCGGTGGGCGTTCAATGCGGCTTGATCGTGCATATGGCGGCTGCCGCGGCCGGGCTGTCGGCGATATTGGCGACCAGCGCCGAGGCGTTCACAGTGGTGAAACTGGCTGGCGGGGTATATCTCGTCGTCCTGGGCGTGCGCGCATTGCGCGATGGGTACCGCGGCTGGCGTCACTGGGACGTCGCGCGGGCCTCCAGTGTGTCGCCACCGGCATCCGTAGCGGGGCGACAGGTCTTCGCCCAGGCGTTCACCGCGAACGTATTGAATCCCAAAGCGGCGCTGTTCTTCGTCGCGGTGCTGCCGCAGTTCCTCGTCCCGGCGAACCCGGTAACACCACAAGTCCTGCTACTCGGTGTACTCGACATAGCCATCGGTTTCGCTTGGTGGATGCTATTCGTCGGCACCGCAACGCGCCTTCACGCTGTCCTGCGACGCAGACGAGCACAGATCGCCGTCGACAGCTTCGCCGGGGTCGCGCTGACCGGCTTCGGCGGCGCGCTCGCCTTCACCGACCGAGTGCGGGTGTGACCTACCGCGCAGCTGTGTCGCGAACATGGCCGCGGCTCGGTGAACGGCGTCGGGATCGTCGTGAGTGCGGCCACAGCGCAACCCGGCGGGTGTCTTCGAAGGCCGCGCTCATACAGGCCGCCACCCATAGTTGCAAATGGGGTCGAACCCGTTGTAGGGCAACGGGCTTCGTGACGACGACCGCACCTCGGCGTGCGCGCTGTTGACGGGCCTCCCGGTAGATACGGCGGTCCTGGGCATTGCCTGCGACGGCCACCGCGATGTAGGTCATGGTCGTGCGCCCGCGTTCGAGTGGGACAGAGGAACTCATGAATCCGCGACGAATGTATCGCGTCCCTACGGAGACCTGACCTCTTCGTGAGGTGTCCAGACCCATCGGACGAGGGAAGTGCATCGCCCTGTCGAGTTCTAGCGTTGACGAAGTCTCCGCGCCCGTCGAGCAGCTGCGACGGCGCCGGTGGACGAACGCCACGGTCCGGTCTCGGAGAAAGACGAACGATGAAACGAAGTTCCGACGTCGACGCAGGTCTCCCGGCCACGCCTGTCGCCGATTCGGGCAGCGTGCGGATGAGAATCGAAATAGTCCGTCGCTGTTCGGGGCACGCGCTCATCGTGCTCATGGCGGTGTTCGCCGTGACCTCGGGAGTGGTCGCGGCATCGCCGCCCGCGAGCGCCGATGCCGCGTCGATCACCGGCTCCTGGCCGGAGGACGATCGGACGGTGCAGGTGCGGGTGCATTCCGCGGCGATGGGGCAGGAGATCATGGTGAAGGTGCTGCGCCCGGCGGACCGTTCGGTGCCGCGGCCGACGTTGTATCTGTTGAACGGTGGCGGCGGTGGTCAGGACAGCGCGACCTGGCAGAAGAACACCGACGTGCTGCGCTTTCTCGCCGAGAAAGACGTGAACGTCGTGCAGCCGGTGGGCGGGCGTTGGAGCTATTACACCGATTGGCGTGCGCCGGACCCGAAACTCGGTGTGTACAAGTGGAAGACCTTCCTCACCGAAGAGTTGCCACCGCTGATCGATGCCGAGTTCGGCACCACCGGGGTGAATGCCGTCGCGGGCTTGTCCACCTCCGGGACCTCGGTGCTCCAGCTGCCGATCGCGAAACCCGGTCTGTATCAGGCGGTTGCGGCCTACAGCGGTTGCGCGCAGATCAGCGACCCGATCGGCCGCGAGTTCGTGAAACTCGCCGTGGAGAGCTGGGGCGGCGGCGACACCGAGAACATGTACGGCCCACCCGACGACCCGATGTGGGCGGCCAACGACCCGTACCTACACGCCGACCAACTGCGCGGCATACGGCTGTTCCTGTCCACGGGAACCGGAGTGCCTGGCATGTACGACGTCTACAACGGCGCCTACGCCCAGCCAGGGCCACGCGGTTACCTCAACCAACTGGTCCTGGGCGGTGTGATCGAGGCCGCGGTGAACTGGTGCACGCACAACATGCGCGACCGCCTCGACTCCCTCGGCATCCCCGCCACCTACGACTTCCAGCCCACCGGAACCCATTCGTGGGGGTATTGGCAGGAAGCGCTGAAGAATTCGTGGCCCGTGTTGGCCGACGGACTGGGGCTGCCGCGCTGAGCCGGGGGGACGGGAACCGCACACGCGACTTTGGCGGATACTGGCCCGCATGACCCACGCCCTGGTGGATTCCCACCTCCTTCCGGCTGAGTTGCGCCCCTACCTCGAAGCTCTCGTGCGTCGCGCCCGCGCCGTCTGCGGATGTCATCTGGTGAGTGTCTTCGCTGTCGGATCGGTCGCGCTCGGGGACTATCGGCACGGGCGCAGCGACGTCGACGTGGTAGTCGTCGTCGCCCCCTCGCTTCCCGCGCAGGCATTGCGCGAACTGGCCGATTCGCTCGAGCACCCCGCACTGCCGTGCCCAGCGGCCGGATTGGAATTAGTGGTCTACAGTGCGAATTTCGTGGCCGAACCGTCCGCCGCGGCCGGCTATCTCATGGATCTCAATACCGGTCCGATGTTGCCGAACCGCGTCAGCTTCGATCCGGCCGACTCCTCGGCCTTCTGGTACGTCATCGATCGTTCCATCGCGCACCAGACCGGGCGTTTGCTGCACGGGACGCCCGTGCGGCAGGCCATCGCGCCACCGTCGCGGCGCGACGTCCACGCGGCACTCTTGGCCTCGGTTCGCGAACATGCGGGGGGAGCGGGGCATCTGGGCGACAACCGCGTGCTGAACGGCTGTCGAGCGGCAGCGTTCTGTCGCACGGGTCGCTGGTCGGCCAAACGCGAGGCCGCGCAAATGATCGCGACATCCGAGGAAGAATTCGCCCCTCTCATCGAAACAGCGCTGCGCAGCATCCAGTACCCGCGTTCGGATGCACTTCCGCTGTCCACCAATGACATCCGAGCATTTCTGGCTTGGGTAAGGAACCGCGTCGACGATGCTGCGACCAGGTCGGCGTTCGGTGATCGCCTGGGGGATGGAAGCTCGGCGGACGAGTTGTAGTAGGCCAACGATCTGTCGCCGATAGCGATCCGTTCAGCAAAGAGGCGTCCAGCAGGATGTGGTCATGGTTATATGCGCATCTTGGCATGGATTCTTTTAGATCCGCCGACCGTCGGGCCCAAGTGGCTCCTCTCCGAGCAGGGAAGAGGCAGAACAGTGGCTGATGCGGTGGTCGAAGTCGCGGTCGACACTGAGTTTCCTTCCGGCTGTAACAGCGGAATCGTTCCACTCGAATAGCAGTGCGTCGCAGCCGTGTTGCGTGTGACTTGGCGGCCGGGATCTGAACCGGCTGAATGTGGGTTTGCTGCTACCGCGCGTTTTGGATCGTGGAAGGGTGAAGCTTTGATGTCGTCGATTCTGGCCAAAGGGCAGAACGTGTCACTGCCGGACGATGTGGTCCGCGTTGATGTCGTGATCGGGTGGACCGAGGCGGAGATCGAAGTCGACGCGTCGGCGCTGTTGCTGCGTGCGGACGGAAAGGTCGGCTCCGACGGCGATTTCGTTTTCTATAATCAGCCGGAATCGCCCGACGGATCGGTGCGCTTCTTGGGAACGAGCGCGACCGAGGAGGGGGCGCAGGCCAGGATCGCGATCGACTTGTCGACGGTTCCGGACACCGTTTACACAGTGGCGCTCGCGGGCAGCATCGGTACGGGCACCTTCGGACAGCTCGGCAAACTCGCGTTCCGGGTCGTGGACGGCGCAGGACAATCTCTCGCCGAGTACGTCACCGCCGATGCCACGAGTGAGTCGGCGTTCGTGTTCGGCGAGGTGTACCGCCGTGGTGGTGAGTGGAAGGTCCGGGCGGTGGGCCAAGGCTGGGAATCCGGTCTGGCCGGGCTGGCGATGGACTTCGGTGTCGAAGTGGACGACGATGCGGAACAGGATCGGGCCGACGGTCCACTCGATGACGTATCGGACGCATCGGTGCAAGAACCACAGCCGGCCTTCCCGGCGGACGGGGGCCCGTCCGGTGCCGGCGCGCCGCAGGGGAAGCCCGGACGTCCCGCCCGAGCGGATACTCAAGCAACGCGGACCAAGGGGGTGCGCACTGCGAAACGGGTTGCGAAAAGAGCTAGGCCGATGGAGTTCAAGCTCGCCGAACACGAGGCATGGCAACCGGCTCCGTTGTTCTCGGTCTCCGGGGTCGGGGTCGGAGAGGAGCAGGAACGGCGTGCCACGTCGGCGCTGATCGCGACGATGCAGGCCGTGCGTCCGTTCGCGCGGTCGCTGTGTGCACGAATTGGTGCCCCGGCGGGTGCCTTCGAGGGGTACGTCGAGGTGCGATACCAACGGGGAGAGTCGACCGTTATTCCGGACGCGGTGCTCAAAGTCGTTCGTGGAGGGCGGGTCTGGACCGGATTGCTGGAGGTGAAAACCGGCAACGGCAAGCTGAGGCGAGAACAGCTCGAGAGCTACCTCGAAGTAGCACGCAAGAACAAGTACGACGTGGTGGTCAGCTTGTCGAACGACGTGCCTGCCGGGCCTGGCGAGCTTCCCGTGCAGGTCGATCGTCGCAAGCTCGCAAAGGTGGCGCTGCGGCACCTGTCGTGGGCGGAGGTGATGCACGAAGCGCGAATGCTTCTGTCGCACGGCGGGATCGAGGATGACCTGCAGAACTGGATCTTGAGCGAGTTCCTGCGCTATCTCGGCCATCCCCGGTCCGGTGCCCACGAGTTCGTCGACATGGGCCGACACTGGGTTGCGGTCCGTGACGCGGTGGCGGCCGGTACGCTTCGAGCCGGCGACCAGAAGGTTCTCACTGTCGCTGACGCTTGGATGTCGCTGTCGAGGCATCTCGCACTGCGACTGACCGCGGAACTCGGGGTCGAGGTGAAGCACATCTTGCCTCGTCGGCACCGGGCCGATCCGGCAGCACGCAATGTGGCCGTCGCGGAGCGATTGGCGGGCGAGGGGACGTTCGAGGCTGTCTTGCGGATTCCCGACACAGCCGGTGATCTGATGGTAATAGCGGATTTGCGCACCAATAGGATTCGCTGCCGTACCACGCTCGACGCTCCGAGCGAGGGAACCGCTAATCGTCGGTTGTCGTGGTTGCTCAGGCAACTCCAGGAAGCTCCAGGTGACGTGCAGGTCGAAGCGGTGTTCTCGGTGCGTGGCAACGAAGCATGCGAGCACCTCGACACAGTGCGGGGTAATCCGAAGGTGCTGACCGACGGGCGTGCGGGTGAAATCGTGTCCTTCTCGCTGGAGAAGTCTTTTCCTATGGGCAACAGGCGGTCCGGGTCAGGTACCGCTGCGACGTTCATCGCCAGCGTGACAGCGGCGACCGACGCCTTCTACGGATCGGTAGTGCAGCCGTTGCGCGGATGGGTGCCGCCTGCCCCCAAACAACCGGAACCGTCCGACGCCGACGGCGTGGCACCTGTGGACGCCTGAGTCGTGTCACATCGAATCACGGTTCCAGCGCGCTCGCGGTGTAGTGCACCCGCACCGGGACGTCGTCGGCCCAGGGCTGGCGGGTCACCATGTCGGCGACGCGCACTTCGCCGCGTTCGAACTCGCCCGTGGCCGCGTCGACGAGGCGGTATCGCTGGGTCTGCCGGTGGATCGGCTGGGCGTCGAGGAGGACGACGCGGACTTCGCCGGGTTCGAAGTGGCAGCGGCGGTGCATCGCGGCGATGAGTTGTTCGTTGTGCATGTGGCCGTCGCCGAAGTTCCAGCCGACGGCGGTGCTGCAGATGCGTTCGCCGTCGGTGATGGTGTACTCGTCTTCGTGGCCGGGTGGCATGGCGCGGTGGACGAGCGTGAACAACGCGCGGCCGTGGGTGTTCATGGCCCGGAAGGCGTACCCGAGGTACATCGGGACCTGCGCGCGATCCTTGCCGTAGAACCGCTCCAGCTGAGCCTGCGGCATGCCGGCTATCGCGACGACGCCGGTGCCGATCTTCGTGGCGGCCGAGGGTTTGACGCACCACATGGTGGTGTCCCAGTTCCCGGCGTAGTAACGCATGCCCGGTAAGAAGGAGATCTTGCGCGGGAACAGATTCCCGGCGATCACGATGCCTGCGATCACGACGAAGAGCACCGCCACGGGCACGGGGTTGCGCACACTGCTCGGACCGAGATCGGCGTGGGCGACGAACAACGTGGCGACGCCGAAGATCATGAAGACGTTCCACTCCAGCGGGACGCCCATGGGAATGGCGGTGAGGATCGCCAGGTGGAAACACACCATCGCGATCGCCGCGATCGTCGTCGGCCAACCGCCGTGGGAGAAGAACAGCACCAGCGGAACGCACATCTCGACGACCGTGCCGCCGTGGGCGAAGACCCGGGACAACCGTCCCGGCCGCAGATCGTCCGGGAAGCGTTCGAAGAATGCGCGCTTGAGCGGCTTCGGCCGGAACACCGGACTGTTGGACATCATCGTGGACACCACGAAAGGGAAGTGCTTGTTGAGTTTCGAGGTGGCCGCGCCCATCCAGATCACGACGAAGACGACCTTCGCGGCGACGATCGAATCGGCTCCGGGGAGAAGGAAGACGACCGTGAGGGTGGCATACACCTCGCCCCGGGCGGCCAGGAAGATCACTTTGTCCCGCAGCCCGAGTACCGCCAGCAGCCCGAGGATCACCGCCACCTGCCAGTGCGGCAGCAAACCGACGGTGGTGTCCAGCTCCGGTATCGGTCCGGTCCCGTCGGACAGCAACGCGACCGCTGTCGTCGCCAGCAGCGCCGCGTACAGCGCGACGTCCACCGGCGTGCGGTTGTCGCCCTTGGTGAGTGGTATCCGCCCCGGCCACGGTGGCAGCCGAATCGTATTGGGGCGCAACCAATACAGGATCGAACCGAAGGGCGGGAAGTACCGGTTGTTCAGCGGGCCGAACCCGCACCCGAGGCCGACCACTTCGAACAGCAGCGTGTACAGCACGACCTTCTGGAACACGATCGGCTCCGACCACCAGGCGCCGACGTCGGTGAACCCGTCGATACCGTTGGTGGTCAGCGCGATCGACCAGCCACCGAGCACGTAGAGGCAGATCTTGCCGACGTAGAACAGGTGCAGCACCGCCGGAGTCCCGAAGCCGACCTCGGCCCAGTGCCGGGCCATGGGACGGATGCGCTCGGCGCGCGTGCCCTTGCTCCATTCCGCCATATCGACCACCGGCAGGTCGGGCTCGAGAAATCCCATCAAGCACGCTCCGATCGCGAACGCCCGGGGCGCGGTCCCGGCCCCGAGGTTCCCGATACGGTGACAGGTGAGGCAGTTGCTGTCAACGACTTCCTTTGTCGCGCTCGTCGATGGGGAAGGGCAAGATCGAAGCCATGGAGCCGACCCCGACAGCGCCGCTACCGAGGAGCATCGACGAATTCCGTGTGCTCGCGCATTCCCGCTTGGCCGCATTCCCACGCATCGAGGTCGCCGACCCGCCCGGTGTGCGCCGCGCGGCGGTGGTGCTGTGCGTGGTCGAGGAGCCCGGCGGGCCGCTGTCGGTGATCGTCATCAAGCGGGCCTACCGTGGCCGCAACGCCGGACAATGGGGCCTGCCCGGCGGCCGGCTGGACGAAGGTGAGACCACCGAACAAGCCGCCTTGCGCGAACTGCGCGAGGAACTCGGCCTGGACGCGCGGCCGAGTGATCTGCTCGGCGCACTCGACGACTTCCCGGCGGCCTCCGGTTTCACGATCACGCCCCTCGTTCTGGCGCTGAACGACGCGACCCGGTTACGCCCGAATCCGGATGAGGTCTACTCGGTGCATCTGGTGGATCTGGCCCGGGTGGCCGCCGAGGACACCCCGCGCTGGGTCCGGGCCGAGGACGCGGTACGGCAAGCGGAACTGCGCGACGACACCGCGCCGGCGGGCGAAGCGGGCCTGTTGCAGATGCGGCTCGGCCCGAAGATGACCGTTCACGCACCCACCGGCGCGCTGCTGTGGCAATTCCGCGAAGTGGTCCTGCTCGGCACGGACCCTGATGCGGCCAGAGTCGCCCACTTCACCCAGCCGGATTGGACCCATCGCTAGTTCTCGACGGCGTGACCGTCCAGCCGCGTCGAGGACTCACCGCCTCCGGGGCGATTCCTCGACCAGGTCCGAGGCCCGCCGTGCCGAGTAACGCGTGCATGTGAGCCTGCGACCACCCGCGGATCCGTAGCGGCGGTTCGTCGCGTTCGGTGCAGATCGCCGTCCCGTCGGCACAGACCTGGGCGGGCAGCCCACGCCGCGCGAGTCGATGCGCGTCCACCCAGGTGAAGACGCAGGTACCCGAGTCGCCCAGCCGGGTGCGAATGCGGGTCAGCAGGGCCGCGTGGTCGCGCACATAGCCGAGGAGTTCGCCGACCGCGGCGATGAACGGGTAGTGGGCGTCGGCGTCGTCGAGGAACTCCGCGGGGTGTTCAGGTGACACTGACGATCGAGAGCAAGCGATCCCGGATCAGCGTTCGATTGATCTCGCAGCGCACGTCCGGTCCGTTTTCCAGCTCGCCGTTCTGTGAGTTGTACCAGCGTGTCTGGCAGTCGCCCGCGCACTGCCACTTCGCGAAGCAATTCCTGCACTTCGGAATCTTGTTGACATCGTGCAAACGCAGCTTCGCTATGCGGTTGCCGTCCACGTCGAACGTCCGCGTTTCTCGGTTGTACCGTCCGTAGTAGGCGTGCGGCGCGCGTTTGTCGTCGTCGTACATTATTTCGTAGCAACTCGAAATATGGCCGTCGGAGGTCAGTGCGAAATTCGGATCGGTGACGCCGCAGAACGTTCTCCGGACATGGGGAAAGGTGGCCAGCGCGCCCGACACCACGATCGTCCTGCCGTACTCGTCGGCGATCTCCTGGGCCGCGTAATAGCCGCGTACGAATTCCCGCGCTTCGGGTTCGCCGAAGACCGCCGAGCGGCCACGGCCGGTGCCGAGCACCGGTCCCAGATGGAAACGTGGCAGGTCGAATGTCGAGCAGAGGTAGCGGGCGATCTCCGGCATCTTGCCGACGGCGGCTCGGCTGATCGTGGACTTGATCATCAGATCCGGGACGCGCCCGGTGAACAACTCGATGACCTCGCGCACCCGGGAATACGACGTGCCGCCGCGCACCGTCGGACGCTGGAGATCATGGATCGCCGCCGGACCGTCGTGGGACACCTGCACGCTGTCCATGTTGTCGGCGATCCACTGCGCCTTGGCGTCACTGATCAGCCCGTTGGTGACCATGCTCGCGTCGACGCGCAGATCGCCCGCTTCGTTGCGCGCGTACTCCCGGCCCCAGTCGACCACCGTGCGGATCAGGTCGAAGTCGAGCGTCGGTTCGCCGCCGCCGTGGAAGTCGAGATAGGCGGTGCCCGCGCCGCGCGCCGCCGCGTTGTCGATCACGAATTTCGCCGCGTCCAGCGCCATCCGGCGGTTGTACAGGTCGACCGGATGATCACCGGCGTCGGCGTAGCAATAGGTGCAGCGGAGATTGCAGGCGGCGGTGACCATGTAGACCACCCCGGTCGGCGCGAACGATTCGTCCCACGTGCCCACGGGGGCGGGACTCGGCGTGTCGGCGGGCACGATGAGCCCGAGCCCGTGCAGGTACCGCAAGGTGTCGCGGCTCGCCGAACTCTGCCCCGAGCGGAGCTCGGCGGCCGTCTGCGGTGCGAGGCGGCTGATGACGCCCTCGAACGGTGCGTAGAGCAGGTGGCCGTCGCCGACATCGATGACGAACACCTCCTCGGCGATCTTGAACCGGCCGTCGGACATCAGAACACCTTGCATTCCCCGACGCACTGCGCGCATGTGCGATTGTCCTGAACGGTGGGTGCGCCGATCCACACCGTGTGCGCGGGCTCTTCGCCGGGTGCGCAGCAGAATTCCGCCGAGTCGAACAGGAGATTCAATGTGACGCGGTCGGATTCGATATCACCGAGCAGAGTTTCGGACATGATCGCGCTCCCGTTCAGAATTCGATTCGTGGAATACGAGAAAACAGTACCGAGTCGGTTGCGGCCGCGTCGTCGATCGCCTGGACGGCCTGCCTCGGAAATGGCGTGTCGCCCGCGTGTCCGGAAAATTCATTCGGCCGGATGCCGTTCGTTCGCCCGACTGCCGATCGGCGCCGGATATGTTATTGCGGGTACTGGGTGATGGCCCACCCCGAGCCGGTCCTGCGGGCGGAAAGTCGGCGCGTGGGTTCCACGAATTCGACGACCAGTTCGTCGGTGTCCGACAACGTCACACCCTGCCGGCCGTTGCCGAAGGTCGCGCCGGTGAGGCCTTGCACGCAGTCCACGAGATGGCCGTCGGCCCGGATATGGACCCGGAGTGCGGGATTTCCCAGCCACAAGTCGTGGTTCTGCACCAAAGTGGCCGCCAGCGAGCCGGTTCGGTCCACGCGGGCGTAGCGCTCGCCGTGGAAATTGTAGGCGGGGCGGGCCAGTACAGCGGCCAGTGTCCGGTGCTCGACCCGACCGGAGCGCTCCCCTCGAGCCGCGGCATGTGCCGCCGCAGGACGACGTCGGGGATCTCGAGCTGCCTGCGGGTGGGTGTCGGTGCGGACGTGGCGGATTCGTGGCTGCGGGCCCGGCTTCCCGGTCATCGGATGAGTCTGGCCGCGCGGGCACGAAAAATCTGTCCGACGATCGGAGGACAGATCACACCGAGCTCGGTGCGCGCCGCCGTACTCGGTTTGCTACCTTGAACGTCGTTCAAGTTCTAGGCGGAGGGTTGTCGTGGAAGGTGTCGAGAACTCTCGGGAGCCGAGGGCCGGTGTTTCCGCGCGGGATATGGCGCAGATCGCCGTCTTCGCGGCGCTGATCGCGGCGCTGGGCCTGCCGGGCGCCATCACGGTCGGGTTCAGCGGTGTGCCGATCACGGTGCAGACCCTCGGCGTGATCCTGGCCGGTGCGGTGCTCGGGGCGCGCAAGGGAACGGCGGCGGTTCTGGTTTTCCTGGCGCTCACGATGATCGGCCTGCCGCTGCTGTCCGGCGGCCGTACCGGTCTGACGGCGCTGGCCGGCCCCAGCGCCGGGTACCTGATCGGCTGGATCCCCGCGGCGTTGTTCATCGGGCTGGGTACCGCCCGCATCCTGCCGAAATACCCGATTGCGCTCGGTCTGTTGATCAACGCCGTCGGCGGTCTGCTGATCATCTATTTGTTCGGCACCGTGGGCCTGCTGCTGCGCACCGATCTCGGCGTGCGGGCCGCCGTCACCACCAACTTCGCGTTCATTCCCGGCGACCTGCTCAAAGTCGTCGTCGCGACCGTGGTGGCCAAGGGAGTGCACCGCGCCTATCCCGGTGTGATCCGTGCCTAGTCCCGAACTCGGCGGCGCGGCCGATGCGCCTGCCGTCGACTTCGGTGGCCGCCGCTTCACCTACCGCGAACTCGACCGTGCGATCGAGCGGTGGATCGACCACAACCCGGACGAGAACCTCTACGACGCCTCGGCCCTGCCGGTTCCGGACGCGCTGATCCGCGTCTGCGCCGCGGCCCGGCGCGGCATCCCGGTCTTCGTCGAGAATCCCGCCGCGCGCCCGCACCGTACCGGCATCCCGTCTGCGGCGTTCCTGCTGGTGGCGACGTCCGGCTCGACCGGCCGTCCCCGGCCGCTGGCGCGCACGGCAGCCTCCTGGTACGACAGCTTCCCCGCGTTCACCGCGATCACCGGTGTTGGGGCGTCCGACCGCGTACTGATCACCGGTCCGTTGCACGCGACCATGCATCTGTTCGGTGCGTTACACGCGTTGTGGCGCGGCGCGTGCGTCACCGACGACCGGTCGCGAGCCACCGTGGTGCACGCGGTGCCCGCCGTACTGCGTGAGGTGGTGGCTGCCTGCCCGCGCCTGCGCACCGCCATCGTCGCGGGCATCGCGCTCGACGACGGTGCGCTGGCGGCGGCCGGCGGCGTGCAGGTCGTCGAGTACTACGGGTCTTCGGAGGTCTCGCTGGTGGCGGCGCGCCGTGTTCCCGAGCCGATGCGGCTGCTCGACGGGGTCGAGGCCGAAGTGCGCGACGGCCTGCTCTACGTCCGATCGCCCTACCGCGTGCTCGGCGCGCCCGATTGGTTCGGCGTCGGTGACCTCGCCGAACTGGGCGACGACCGTGAGTTGACCGTGCTGGGCCGGGGCGACTGCGCGATCAACGTCGGCGGCACCGTGGTGGTCGCCGAAGAGGTGGAGCGCGTTCTCGAAGCGCTCGACGGCATCGCCGCGGTGGCGGTGGTCGGCTCGCCGCACGCGGTGTTCGGGGAAACCGTCACGGCCGCGGTGCAGTTGGACGGACGCGCCGGGCTCGACGAGGTGCGGTCGCGAGCACGCCGCGTGCTGGCGAAGGAGGCGATGCCGCGCCGGTGGGTGCCGCTGCCCGCGTTGCCGCGCACCGCCGCCGGGAAGGTGGCCAGGGGCGAACTGAAAGACTTGCTGGCATGAGCCCGGTTCCCGTCCTGGTAGCGCCGCGCCGCACGCCGATCGGCAACGCGGGCCACGGATTGTCCGATCTGACCACCACCGACCTGGCCGCTCCCGTGCTGCGCGAGGTGCTGACATCGCTGCGCGGCGCCGGCGTCGACGCCGACGTGGACGACGTGGTTCTCGGCAACTGCCTCGGGCCCGGCGGTGATCCCGCCCGGGTCGCCGCCTTGCGTGCTGGGCTGGGCGTGCATGTTCCGGGCGTCACCGTCGATCGGCAGTGCGGTTCGGGCCTCGACGCGGTGATGCAGGCGGCGTTGCGGGTGCGCGGCGGCGCGGACGAACTTCTCCTGGCCGGCGGGGTCGAATCGGCCAGCACCGCCCCGTGGCGCTTCTGGCCGCCCGTGGCGGACGCCGAGCCGGTGCGATACACCCGCGCCCCCTTCGCGCCACCGGGCTTTCCCGATCCGGACATGGGTGCGGCCGCCGACGATCTCGCGCGAGCGCGCGGCATCAGCCGGGAGCGGCAGGACGCCTACGCGGCCCGCTCGCACACGCTCGCCGCGGCCGCCGACTTCACCGCGGAGATCGTGCCGGTCGGCGGCGTGCACCGGGACGAACGCATCCGGGCGGGGATGACCGCGGCCCGGCTCGCGCGCCTGCGTCCCAGCTTCGGCGTCGACGGCACCGCCACCGCGGGCAATTCCTGCGGCATCTCCGACGGGGCGGCGGCCATGGCGGTTACCACCGAGGCGATGGCCGCCGGGCTGCCCGCTCTGCGGATCCTCGGCTGCGCGGTCGCCGGATCGGACCCGGCGTATCCGGGCCTCGGTCCGGTACCCGCGATCCGAAAACTGCTGCGTCGCACCGGTTTCGGCGTAGCGGACCTCGGCGTCGTCGAGATCACCGAAGCGTTCGCGTCAGTGGTCCTGGCGGTCGCCGACGAACTGGGCCTGGACGAGTCCACGATCTGCCCGCAGGGCGGCGCCATCGCGATGGGGCACCCGTGGGGAGCGTCCGGGGCCGTCCTGCTGGTGCGCCTGGCGAGTCAGATGCTGCGTGCGGACGGCCCGGCGCTCGGTCTCGCGGCTTGCGCCATCGGCGGCGGGCAGGGGATCGCGGTCCTGGTGGAGCGAATGTCGTGAGTGAGATCGTCTTCGACTCGGTGAGTCACCGCTTCGGCGAGCGAAAGGTGCTGCGCGACATCGATCTGCGGATCACCGAGCGCCGCGTGGGCGTCATCGGGTCGAACGGTTCCGGCAAGTCGACGCTGGCGCGCATGATCAACGGCCTGCTGACCCCGAGTTCCGGCACGGTCACGGTGGACGGTGTCGACGCGGCCCGCAAGGGCGCGCAGGTGCGACGGAAGGTGGGGTTCGTCTTCACCGATCCCGACACCCAGATCGTCATGCCCACGGTCGCCGAGGATCTCGCCTTCTCACTGCGGCGGACCGGGCTGAGCAAGCGGGAGATCGCGGCGCGCGTGCGGGAGATCCTGGAACGGTTCGGGCTCGCCGGTCACGCCGAGCACCCCGCCCACTTGTTGTCCGGCGGCCAGAAACAGCTGCTCGCCCTCGGCGCGGTCCTGATCCGGCGACCGGAGGTGATCGTCGCCGACGAGCCGACCACGCTGCTGGACCTGCGCAACGCCAGGGTCGTCGCCGACGCGCTGGACGCGGTGGATCAGCAGGTGATCGTCGTGACGCATCAGCTGTCGCTGCTGGAGAGCTTCGAACGCGTCATCGTGATCGACGACGGGGCGGTGGTGTTCGACGGAACGCCCGGCGACGCCCTCGCGGCATACCGGGCGTCGGTCGAATGATCGGCCTGTACCGTCCGGGCGATTCGCCACTGCACCGGATACCCGCCGGGGTGAAGCTGGTGCTGCTGCTGGCGTCGATCGTGGCGACCACGGTGTTCGTGCGCACTCCACCGCAGGTGCTGGCCGCCGGGGCGGTAGTGGCGGGATTGTTCGCGGTAGCCGGGATTCCGTGGCGGGTCGCTGTGGCCCAACTGCGTCCGCTGGTGTGGATGCTGTTGATCATCGCGGTTTTCCAGGTGCTGATCACCTCGCCCGCGCGGGCCGCGGTGGTGTGCGGCTTGCTGGTGGTCTCGGTGGCGCTCGCGGCGCTGTTCACCCTCACCACCCGGGTGAGCGACCTGCTCGACGCCGTGACCCGGTGGCTCGGACCGCTGCGGCGGGTGGGTGTCGATCCCGAGCGGATCGGCCTGCTGCTGGCGTTGGCCATCCGGTGTGTCCCGCTGCTGGCGGGGATCGTGCACGACGTGGCCGAGGCCCGGCGCGCTCGCGGCCTGGAATGGTCGATGACGGCGCTGGTCACGCCGGTGCTGGTGCGCGCGCTGCGGACGGCCGACGCGATGGGCGATGCCCTCGCTGCCAGGGGAGTGGACGATGACTGAACTGCTCGCCGCGCGGATCGCTCGGCAGGCCGCGGCGAATCCCGCGGCGAGCGCCGTGGTCTCGGGACGCGAGGCGGTCGACTACGAGCGGTTCTGGTCGAAGGTCCTGCGCACCGCCGCCGGGCTCGAGGGCATGCGCCGGGTGGCCGTGCTGCCCACGTCCGATGTCGAATCCCTGGTGACGGTGACCGCGGCCATGCACGCCGGGGTGAGCGTCGTCCTGCTGCACCGCCATCTGCTGCCCGATCAGTTCGGCCGTATCCTCGCGCTGGCCGAGCCGGGAGCCGTCGTCGCGGCGCCGCACCAGCACCGGCGGCTGCGGCGGCTGGGATTCGACGGCGTCGTACGGACCGCCGCCGCCTTGGCATCCGATGCTCCGGCGGCCGGAGCGCGACCGGACGCGGAACTGCTGGTGGGCATCACCTCCGGCACCACCGGTGAGCCGAAGCTCTTCGTGCGCGACCAGCGGTCGTGGGCCGCCACGCTGGATCGCTCCGATGCCACCTTCGACATCGGCGCCGGAGACCGGGTCTCGGTGCCCGGCGTGCTGGACCACACGCATTTCCTCTACGGCGCGTTGCACGCCTTGACTCGCGGCGCGACGGTGGACCTGCGGCCGGTGGTCGACGCACTGAACGACGGTGCGACCCAGCTGTATTCGGTGCCGACGATCGCGTGGGACGTGGTGCGGGCGGGAATCGGCCAGGTCGGCGGCGTCCGGGAGGTGTTGTCCTCGGCGGCCCGGTGGCCGCGCGCGGGACGGCGAGCGCTGCGGGAGGTCCTGCCGAACGCCTCGCTCGTGCACTTCTACGGTGCGTCCGAGCTGAGTTTCGTGTCCTTCGACCGTGGGCTCGGCAGTGCCGACGAGAAGTCGGCGGGCGAACTGTTCTCCGGTGTCGAGGCGTGCGTCCGCGACGGCCTGGTGTACGTGCGCAGCGACATGCTCTTCGACGGCTACCTCACCGCGGACGGCGTGGCAGGCGGTCCCGTCGACGGCTGGATGACGGTGCGCGACCGGGGCGAGGTGATCGGCAACCGCCTGCGGCTGTTCGGCCGGGACAACGAGATGTTGATCCGGGCGGGCCTCAACGTGGAACCCGCCGCCGTCGAAGCGGCGCTCACGGCGATACCGGGTGTCGCCGAGGCCGCCTGCATCGGCGTACCCGACGCGCGCATGGGGGAAGCGCCCGCGGCGGCGATCGTGCTCGGCGCGGGCGCACCGGAAGCCGACGAGATCTGGCGGCGGCTGCGCGCGACCTTGCCGAGTCCGAGTATGCCGGTACGGATTCTGGTCGTGGACCGGCTGCCGCGTACGCCGCGGGGCAAGCTCGATCGGGCGGAGTTGGCTGCCACGTTGGCCGCTCATCGCCGTGGCGGCCGCTCCGAAACCGATCGCTGACCAGGGAAAGCCTTAGGGCGTCGCGACCGGCGCCCGGCCCCGTCAGGCCCGTCGGCACTGGGTCACGGACGCGCAACCCTGTCGGGCTCTACGCGAGGTACCCCGCACCGGGCGAATGATCAGCGCGGCGGCTGATGCACCGCCGGGGCCGGGCTGCTCGCTTCGGCCGACGATGTACCGAACCACGTCATGTAGAACAGGATCGCCAGCGCACCGAGCGCGCCGAGGAGCACGATGCCGGACGGTAGGGGGTGCGTTGCCATCGGCACGGCGAAGAAGCGGATGCACAGCAGCACGCCGGCGCAGACGCCGACACCCATGGCCACGATCCGGACGCGCTGGTGGTCCCAGCCCCGATCCGGGTCGCGCAGCGCGGATTCCACCGTCAGGCACAACGCCGCGCCCACGACCAGGTCGATGCCGTAGTGCGCGCCCAGGCCGAGCGTCGCGACAAGCGTGCACACCAGCCAGAACGCCCCGCCCCAGCGCAACCACAGCGGGCCGCGCCGGGAGTGGATGAACAGCGACAGCGCCCAGGCGGTGTGCAGCGACGGCATGCAGTTGCGCGGCGTGATGCCGTCGAAGCGCAGCGCGTCGATCGAGGACGGCACGGCCGGAACGACATTCGGCCAGACGTCGGCGATCTCGAAGCCGAGCCCCTGCGGTCCGTAGGCGAGCACCGGCCCCACCACCGGGAAGACGACGTACCAGATCGGCCCGACGAGGCCGAGGGTCAGGAACGTGCGCACCAGGTAGTGCCGTGGCCACGCGCTGGTCGTCACGCCGCGTAACTGCCAGGCCGCGACCAGGACCGCCGCCAGCGGAAGCTCGAAGTACACCCAGCGCACCACACCCGTCGCCACCGGTCCCGCCACCTCGAGCGCGTGCCCGACCAGCCAGGACGGGCTGCCGAGGGCGCGATCGGCGACTTGCACATACGGATCGAGGACTGTCGGGCAGGCCCACGCGGTGATGTCCAGCCAGATCTCACTGATCTTCGTCGCCGCGATCAGCAGCGCGCCGAAGGCGATGGTGCGCAACGCCGTGCGGCGTCGTTGTCCGTCCCACCGCACGAACGCGAGCACCGCCAGTGCGGTGAGCACGATGGTCGGGCCGTTGCCGACCGTGAACGGACGCCCCTCGGCCGTCCTGATCAGGACGAACGCCAGGTCGATGCCGATCGCCGCGGCGACGGCGCCCAAGCGTGCGCGCGCCGTGATCCCGACCACGGCCAGCAGGAATCCCGCCCACGGTGTGGTCGCCGATTTCGGCGTTCCGGCGTAATCCCGCAGCAGGCTGGTCAGCGGGCCCAGCGCCCCGATGTGCGCGGCCATGAGTTCGCCGCCGATCAACGCGACCACGATGGCCGCGACAGCGCACCACACGACCATCGGCCGGAACCGACGCTCTCGGAGCTCTTCGATACCCACACGCTCGCCCGGTGGGGTCAAGCTCCCTCGCACGTCGTTCACAAGCACCGGAACATCGTAAACACGACATTAACGGCGTATGTACGCGGCGATGCCCGCGCGCTGGCGAGAGCGCGCCGCTCGCTGCCGGATCGATCGAATCCCGCTGGTGTCGAAAGGTTTTCGCGTGATCGTCGAGCGGCTCCTCGAGGAGGAGGAGTCCTTCGTGGACGTGGCGGCGCCGACTCGCGCCGCTCGGCGGTGACGGTCGGCTAGGAAATTGCCGGGTCACCGAGTGGAGCGTGCCGCTGCCACGGGCGGATCCGCTCCAGCTGCGCGGCGACCGCGAGCAACGTGGATTCGCCGCCGGGCGACGCGGCGAGCTGCACGCCGATGGGCAGTCCGGTGTCGGACTGCCCGGCGGGGACAGAGATCGCCGGGTAGCGGACGGTATTGAACGGCGGGGTGAAGGGAACGAAGCGGGACACGTCGAGCATTGTTCGCAGAAACCCTTCGCCGGCGAAGGTCCCGACCGGCACCGGCGGGGTCGCCAGCGTAGGCGTGAGCAGGAGATCGTGCTCGGCGAACCACGCGGCGAATCGTTCGGACTGCCGCTGCGCGGGCGCGTCGGGCACGCGCTGCACCCGGCTGATCATCCGTCCGGCCCGGGCCACCTTGCGGGTCAGCGGTTCCAAGAGGTCCGCGCCGAGGTCCCTGGCGTCCTCGGCGACGCCGGCGAAATAGCGCGCCAGGAAGGCGAACGCGTCCTGCGGCCGCCACGGCGGCGCCACCTCGATAACGGTGTGGCCCGCGTCGCGCAGCCCTTCGGCCGCCGCCAGCATCGTCGTTCGCACCTGCGGGTCGACGGACGCTGCGACCACCGGTGGACGCATGGTCATCCCGATTCGCAGCGGCCGCGCGGGCGCGGGCGGTGCGAGATAGCGGTCGTCGGCCGCGAGCACTGCGAAAAGCAGGGCCGCGTCGGACACCGTGGTCGCCAGCGGTCCGAACGTCGACATGCCGAGCCAATTGGAGCCGAGTTCGGGCGGGCGGGGTATCACGCCGTCACCAGGCTTCAAGCCCACGAGCCCGCAGCACGACGACGGAATGCGGATCGAACCGCCACCGTCGGAACCGACCGCGAGCGCGGCCATTCCGGCGGCGACCGCCGCGGCGCCGCCACCGGTGGACCCGCCGGGAGTATGCGTGAGAAGCCACGGGTTGCGGGTGAGGCCGTGCGCGGCGCTCTCGGTGACCGGCCACTGACACAGCTCGGGCACATTGGTCTTGCCGATCAGCAGCGCACCCGCCGCGCGCAGCCTGCGTACCAGCTCGCTGTCGGACTCGGCCGCGGTCTGCCGCGCCGCGCGCGATCCGTGTCCGGTCACGCATCCGGCGAGGTCGAGATTGTCCTTCACCGCCACTGGAACTCCGGCCAGCGGGAGGTCGGCGAGATCGCCGCGGGTGGCCAACGCACGGGCCTCGTGGCGGACCTGCTCGTGGCGCACGATCCGGAAGGCGTTGACCCGCGTGTCCATTGCCGCGATGCGGGCCAAGTGCTCGTCGGCCACCTCGAGCGGTGACACCGTCCGGCTCCGGACCCCCGCCGCGATGTCGCCCGCTGACGCGCCCACCCATGTCATCGCAACCTCCTGGTAACTCTGGTTGCGACGACCTGGGCTGTACCGCCGCCGGCCTTCGTAACTCGTGGCTCACGGTAATCGTCGATCCGTGACACCACAACGACCAGCGCCTTGTCGTTCCCGCGCATGGGAACGGGCGGCCGGGCGAGTGATTCACGCGGGGGGCGTCGCGGTCCGCCGCCAACCGCGGACGGCGACGAACTCGTGAACGTGTCGAGCGATCAGGTCGTGCGATACGTGCGGGCGACGAGTGCCGAGCGCAGATACCACAGACCCGACGGCTGGGACGGATCGAATCCGGTGAGCTGTCCGATCCGTTTGAGCCGGTAGTCGACGGTGTTGGTGTGCACGTGCAGCACGCGTGCCGTGCGCTGCCGGTTGAGGTTGTTGGCGATGTGCCGTTGCAGCGTCTCCAGCAGTTCCGGGTGCGCGTCCAGCGGATCCAGCAGCGAGCCGAGGTACTCGCGGCCGGGCCCCGGTCTGGTCAGCTGATATTCCAGCGCCAGCTCGTCGAAGCGGTAGAGCCCGGCCACCGCTTGCAACCGCTGCACCATGTCGAGCAGTTCGTGCGCCTGGTCCGCGGCGGTGGGAATCTTCTCGGGGGTGGCCTCGACCATGGTCGCGGTGACGCCCACCTGCGCGGCGTGCGACAGCTGGGTGACCAGGGTGTCGAGCTGCTCGTTGTTCAAGTGGCCCGACGGGATGAGCACCGTGCCGCCGTCCACGCTCAGCAGCGACAGCGCGGCCTCGCCGCAGCGCGTGGCCAGCTCGGCCTGGACCCGCCGCAGTTTCCTGCGGGCGACGACCTTGCCGTCGACCATCGGATTGCGTTCCTCGCGGTGCGGCGGAATCGCCACGGCCAGAACGGCGTACGAGGAGGCGATGGCGATGCCGCATTCGCGCGCCATGGTGGAGGTGCTGTGCCCGCCGAGCAACGCGGAGGTCAGCGTGTGCACGGCGGTGTGGTGCTCGCTGACCACCGCGCGCAGCTCGCGAACGTAGGCCATGGAGACCGCCGAGTTGATCATGTCGAGCATCTCGACGACCATCTTGGCGCCGTCGACGAGGTCGTCGTAGTCCTTCATCGTCGCGTCGGACACCACCAGCTCCAGGCCCATCTTGAAGCCTTCGTGGATCGAGTGGTGGATGGTGTCGATCGGTACTCCCTCCCGCGCCCATCCCGCGGCGGCGTCACCGAGCCGCTGGAGTTTCTCCGGGAGGTCCTTTCCGTCGAGCATGCTCACCGCCAGCTCCAGGCAGACCCGGGTGATGGTGGTGACGTCGCCCGCGATGGCGTCACCCGGTAGGGTTCCGCACGGGATGACGTTCTCGACGAAGTGGCCGACCATCTGACGCGATAGCCCGCGAACGTCCTTCAGCGGCGACGACATCGGCTTTCCCGACAGGGTCAGGCTCGGCCGGGCCGAACTGTCGACGGACATTGGCGACTCCCTTCCGCCCACGATTGCTGTGCAGCGCATTCACACTAATCTGTTGATCTCTTTCGCGGACCCGATCGACGGGTTCTGTGAGAGCGGGTGAGACCGTTCGACAGGGAGTTGTGAGCGGTCACAGCAGCTGGACATGCGACCGATGTCCGATGGCCGCCAGGCCATTTCCGGCTCGGCCCACCGGCTCGCCGCCGGGTGCCGAGGGCAGCCGGTTCGGTCGTTGCCGCGAGGCGCGGCCGACATGCCGGTAGGATCACCCGCGCCGGTCATGGCCATGTAACCAGGGTCTCGTCCGGCACGTGTCGTGTCCTGGATGGTGTGCAGTGCCCATCTGTCGCGCACGCCACGGCGGAAAGGCAGTGATGACGCAACGATAGGGGCAGGGCGATGACACCGGCTCTGAGATGTCTTGTCTGGGAAGTGGACAACACCTTGTGGGACGGTGCCGTGTGCGACGCGACCGTCGGCGCCTTGCGGCCCGCCGCGCTGCGCACCCTGCGCGTGCTCAGCGAACGCGGGATCTGGCACGCCGTGGCCAGCCGCGGCGAGCGTGAGTGGACGCTGGACAAGCTGTACCGGCACGGCGTCTACGAGATGTTCTCGGCCGTCGAGATCGGTTGGGGCCCGAAATCTTCGGCGATCATCCGAATCGCGCGCACGCTCGGCCTCGGACTCGACACCATCGGCTTCATCGACCACGAGCCGGTGGAGCGCGCCGAGGTGGCGCGTGCGCTTCCTGCCGTGCGGTGTTATGCCGCCCGGAACGCCGACGTCCTGCCGGTGCTGCCCGATTTCCGGCCCGTCTTGCGCACCGGGCCCGCGCCGACGCCGCCGCTCGGATTCGCCCGCGTGCCCGTGCGCTGAGTGCGTACGCGCGGCGCGCCGATGGAATCCGGCGGCCGAGCCGTCCGCTACGGCTGGGACTTCCCAGCGTCGCGAGGTTCGCGCGGCAGCCGTATCGGTCTGGCTGGTAATACGATATGCGGTGGATCCAGCGGCGATAGGTTCTCACCATGAAGTGCTACGGCGTGACCGCCAACGACGCTCAATCGTGGACCGCGATCGCCAACGGTTTCGTTCCGATGGACTACCGGTACGGCGATCCCGAACGGTGGTACTCGGGCATGACGGTGCAGGAATCGGCCGCCTACCGGTTGTTGCGCTGGGAACAGCGCGGAACGAGTACCTCCTATCGCACCCGGACCAACATCCGCCGCGGTCCGTGCGACGACTTCTATTGGGTGGTCATCCCCGAGCGGGGCGTGTACTCGGTGACCTATCGCGGCGAGGAGACGCGGGCGCGGGCGGATCAGGCCGCGGTGACCGCACTCGACGACCTGTGCCAGATCCATATCCCGCTCTTGTCCGCCTTCGCCATGCAGCTGCCCCGGGCCGAACTCGATCATCGCGCGGGACCGCTCGCCGAACGCGGTATGACGATCGACCTGAACTCCGGACTGGGCAGGATCACCCAGGCCATGATCCGCAGCACCCACGCCGAGCAGTCGAATCTCTCCGACCACGAGTTCAACGCGGTCTGCGACCGGATCGCCGAATTGCTGAGCCTGATCTCGCTCGGCGAAACCCATCCGCAGCGCGGTCATCACGCTCAGGTCGTCGCGCAGATCCGGCAGTACGTGCGCGCCAACGTCGGCCGGGACGACGTCCGCCTGCCCGCGGTGGCGCACGCGCTGGGCTGGTCGCCCCGGCAATTGCGTTCGGTGCTGCAGCAGGTCGGCACCACCTATCGCGACGTGCGGCGGGAGGAGGCCTTGCGCGCCGCGCGCGATCTGCTGGACGATCCCACCCGGGAGGATCCCATCCGCGAGTTGGCGATTCGCGCCGGATTCACCCCGGCGTGGTTCTCCGCGGCGTTCAAGGCCCGTTTCGGCGAGACGCCGCGAGAATTCCGGCGGCGCCGAGCCGCGGAGCGCGCCGAGCCGGATGCGGCCGGTGCGCTGAAACGGGGCGGATCGAAATCATCGGGGCAACAGGCTGATCGAGAGCCCGCGTAGCCGGGACGGATCGGCGGTCACTCGGTATCCGGCCACCCGGGCGCCGTGCACCGTGACGGTGAGCGCCAGCAGCAGCCTGCCGCGCGGGGCGACGACGATACCCGGGTGACCTTCGACCAGCGCGAGCGCCGCCACCCGCGAACGTTTCTGCAACAGTACGGTTTCCGCGGCGACCGAACCCGCGCCGCGCACGGTCGTGGCTACTCCGGCGGGAAGTGCGGCGGCGTCGGCCGTCCGGACCACGTCGGGCGCCAGGACGGCCAGCAGTCCGTCGAGATCGCCGCTGCGCGCCGCGCGCAGGAACGCCTCGACGACATGCCGCTGCGCGGCGAGCTGCGGGCCCGCCGTGACATCCACGCCCCGCACGCGCTGCCTGGCTCGGCTGGCCAGCTTCTTGGCGGTCGGCGTGGTGCGGCAGACGATCGGCCCGATCTCGTCGAACGGCACCGCGAACAGGTCGTGCAGGACGAACGCGACCCGCTCGTCGGGGCCGAGCCGGCCCAGCACCACCAGCAACGCCCGGCCGACCGACTCGATCAGGACCGCCTCGCGCTCCGGCTCGTTCTCCTCGGCGCCGCTGTCGAGCCGCGGCGGGTGGTCGAGCGGTTCCTCGCGCCGCGCCGCCCTGCCACGCAGCATGTCCAGGCAGATCCGGGACACGACGGTGGTGAGCCAGCCCGGGAGGTTGCGCACGTCCTCGACGTCGTGGCCGGCCAGCCGCAGCCAGGTCTCCTGCACCGCGTCGTCGGCCTCGCTCGGTGAGCCGAGCATGCGGTAGGCGACCGCGTGCAGATGGTCGCGCTGCACCTCGAATTCCCGCGCCAAGCCGTCTTCGGTGGGCATCGGTCACCTTTCCGCTCCGTGGTCCGTCATCGGGATGACGGATTCGACAGCTCAAAGGTGACCGGCGTCCGGACCGGGCGCGGCACCTGAGGAAAGGGTATTGCCATGGACATCGCCTACGTCGTCGCCACAGTGCTCGCGGGCGCGGCCGCCTTGCTCGCGGCCGGGATCGATGTGGTCCGCGCCGAGTGGGTGCGGACGAACATGCGCGCCTATGGAATCCCGGATTCGTGGCTGACGCCCCTGGCCGTGGTCAAGGCGCTCGGCGGGGCCGGCCTGCTGGCCGGTCCGGCGTTTCCGCCGATCGGTGCGGCCGCGGCGGCCGGGCTGGTGCTCTACTTCGTGGGCGCGGTGCTGACCGTGGTCCGAGCGCGGCACTACACACACATCGGATACCCACTGCCGTATCTCCTGCTGGCCGCCGCATCGCTCGGACTGTTCGTCGCGTCGTAGGCGAGAGGACCCCCTACCCGGCGAGGATGAACGAGGCCGCCTGCTCGCCGATGAACACCGCCGGTGCGTGCGTGTGCCCGCGGATGATGAGCGGCATCACCGAGGCGTCGGCCACCCGAAGCCCTTGTACGCCACGCACTTCCAGCAGGGGGGTGACGACGCTGGCGGTGTCGGTGCCCATGCGGCAGGTGCCCACCGGGTGGTAGAGCGTGTGCGCGTAGGAGTTGAGGGTCAGCTCGAGCACGGCTTCCGTTTCCGCCGGCGCCTGCGGCGGGTAGATCAGCGGGCCGAGGACCGCCTTCATCGACGGCTCCGCGGCGATGGCGGCGCACACGCGCAGCCCGGCCATGATGGCGGCGCGATCCGCGCCCGCGGTGTCGGACAGGTAGCGCGGATCGATCAGGGGCTTGACGGAGGGGTCCGCGTCGGACAAGGCGATCCGTCCTCGGCTCTGCGGGCGCAGCAGCACCGCCGCCAGGATCACGCCGTGCTCGGTCGGGTCCTGCAGCCCCTCGTAGTAGAACGGCGCGGGCGCGAAGACCAGCTCCAGATCGGGGAACTCCAGATCCGTCCTACTGCGGATGAACCCGTACGCCTCGCCGACGTTGGAGGTGAGCATGCCGCGATGCCGGATGAAGTAGTCCAGCAGTTGGCGCGGCTTCTCCGCGTCGAACAGCGAATCCCCCGCGACGCCGTAGCCGATGCCCGCGACCAGGTGGTCCTGCAGATTCGCGCCCACCTCCGGCGCGTGGTGACGCACCTCGATGCCGTGGCGGGCGAGTTCGTCGCGGTCGCCGATACCGGAGAGCATCAGCAGCTGCGGGCTGTTGATCGCGCCGCCGCACAGCACGACCTCGCGCCGCGCGGTGACCGTGTGCGTGACACCGCCCTGGCGGTACTCGACGCCGACGGCGCGCGTGCCGTCGAACAGCACCCGGGTGGCGAGCGCTTCGCTGCGGATCGTGAGGTTCGGACGACGCAGGGCGGGCCGCAGATAAGCGTCCGCGGTACTCCACCGGCGGCCGCCGCGCTGGGTGACCATGGTCTCGGTGAACCCGTCCGGCTGCGGCCGGTTGGGCGGCTCCACCTGGTAGCCCGCCTCCTGGACCGCGGCCAGGTAGGCGGCGGTGAGGCCGCGCGGGCTGCGCTGGCGGGAGACGTGCAGCGGACCGTCGGTGCCCTCGTCGGGATACTGGGCGTTCTCCACGCGTTCGATGCGCCGGAACTGTTCGACGGCCGCCGCGAAGCCCCACTCCGCACCCGCCAGCAGCGCCCACTCGTCGTAGTCGGCGCGGAAGCCGCGCACCCACATCATGGCGTTCATCGACGAGGAACCGCCGAACATCTTGCCGCGCGGCCAGTAGATCTCGCGGTTCTTCAGCTCCGGTTGCGGCTGCGTGAGGTAGTCCCAGTCCACCTCGGAGCGGAACAGTTTCGCGAACCCGGCGGGTATGTGCGCGAATTTGTTCTTGTCCGGCGGGCCCGCCTCCAGCAGCGCCACCGTGGTGCCCGGATCGGCGCTGAGCCGATTGGCCACCACCGCGCCCGCCGATCCCGAACCGACGACGACGTAGTCCGCGGAAAGCTCACCAGATTGCACTTTTCCCACTCCGATCTGCACCGACTACGGCAAAGATACGAGCAAGCAGGCGTCGTGCGGCCCGGTTTCGGGTAACCGGCTCGAAGTCGTCCGGCATTGTCCGCGCTACCGCAGGATCAACAGCGCGGAGGTCTCGATCCGGTCGGCGATCTCGGAGTACGACCCGTAGCCCATGCCCGCGCGCACCAGCGCGCCCGCGTAGAGCAATTCCAGCGACTCGACCACGTCCGGGTCCGGGTCCGGACCGAGGGCGCGGATGATGCGCTTGCGGATCTCGGCGCCGATGCGTCCGCGCAGATGCTCGACGTCGGGATCACGGCCCAGCAGCGCGCTGGTGACCGCGCCGGAGAGCTCCTGCTCGTCGGCCACCAGCATCGCGATGTTCCGCAGTTCGGCGACCACCCGGACGGTCGGGTCCGGGTCCTCGCTGACCGGCGACGGCGACGCGACCAGCCGCCGCCAGAAGATCTCGGCGACCAGATGCTCCTTCGACGAGAAGTAGGTGTACGCCGTGGCCGTCCCGACCCCGGCAGCCGCGGCGACCATTCGGATGGTCATGCCCGCGAACCCTTCCCGCGCGAGCACTTCCACCGCCGAGCGGGTCAGCTTGTCGACGGTGTCGGCCTGTTTGCCGGAGAGCCTGCGGCGAGTCGCCTCGAGAATGACGGAATCGGGTTCGGACATGTGTCTGGATCCTACTAGGCGGATCGGAACGGTTCAGTTCTTGGCCGCCGCGATACCGGCCCGGCGTCCGTAGAAGCTGCCGTCGCCCAGCGACGCGCCGCTGACGTAACCGCCCGCGCACAGGCCGGAGGTGCACCGGCCCGCCGCGAACAGCCCCTGGATCGGCTCCCCGGAGACGTGCAGCACCCGGGAATCGAGGTCGGTACGCAGTCCGCCGAGGGTGAAACCGGCCGTGCAACCGCGCATGTCGAACGCCGCCACCGATCCACGCAGCGGGCGCAGCCATTCCGGCTTCTTGCCCAGCAACGGGTCCTCGCCGTTGGCGGCGTGCAGGTTGTAGCACTCCACCGTGGCCTGCAACGCCTGGCCGGGCAGCCCCATCTCGGCTTCCAGCTCGGCGATGGTTTCCGCCACCCAGGTCGGGGGCCTGCGGAAGAACGGCGTCGAGGTCTCGGTGGTCAGCGCCTCCTCGTAGGACGCCTCGTCGATCACCAGGTACGCCTGGTTGTCCTGCTGGATCAGCGTCGCCTGGCCGATCCGGCCGGGGTAGGTGTCCTCCTGGATGTAGCGCTGTCCGCGCCCGTTGACCAGGATGCCGCGCGCCAGCAACTGCGGGTCACCGAAGAAGGCCACCTCGGTCGCGTCCATGTGCGCCAGCTGCGCGCCGAGCGCCTGCGCCAGCCGGATGCCGATGCCGTCGTGTTCCTCGATCGCCGCGGCGGGCCTGCCGATCAGTCGCGGCGCGTAGCCTTCGATCATCTCCTGGTGATAGGCGAAACTGCCGGTGGCCAGCACGACGCCACGTTCGGCGCGGATGGCGACCGGCTTGCCGTAGCGGCGGGCGAGCACGCCGACCACGCGATCGTCGTCGTCGACGATCAGCCGCGCGATCCGCATGTCGTACTCCGCCCGCACGCCCAGTGCTTCCGCGGTGTCGGCCAGCGGTTTCATGAGCATCCAGCCGCCGCCCTTCTCCCCGGTGCGCTTGTCGTCCATCTGCGGAACATGGCCGCGGGGAGCGGGTTTCGCGATCGCGTTGAAGGGCGCGGCGTTCTCGCCGCCGGAGTACATCAGCCCCTCGTCGTGCGGCGGCTCCCACCCCGGCTCGCCCCAGAACGCCTCGCGGAACGGCACGCCGCAGGACACCAGCCAGTTGAAGTGCTCGACGCTGCCGCGGGTGTAGTCGGCGATCTTCGCCTTGTCCACGCCGGGCCCCAGCGCCGCGAGCAGGAAGGTCTCCATGTTCTCGGGGGTGTCTTCGAAACCGAGGGCCTGTTGCAGCGGTGTGCCGCCGCCGAGGTAGATGAATCCGCCCGCCAGGGCGGCGGCGCCACCCCAGCCGCCGGTGCGCTCCAGGACCAGCACGTCCGCGCCGGCGCGGGCGGCCTCGATGGCGGCGCAGACGCCCGCGATGCCGTATCCGGCGATGACGACGTCGGCGCGATGGTCCCAGTTCTCGACTCGGCTGGCGCGCAGGGGGCGGATGGTGGTGGCGTCGGACATGGTCAACGGATCCTTCACTGCTCGGCGGGCGCGGACTGCGCGCGGGCGGCCTTCTTCTGCTGCGCCACAATCGTGCCCACCAGGATGTCGAGTTTGGTGCCGTTCGGCCAACCTACGTAGTGACACAGGAACACCGCGATCTCGTGCAGCTGGTCTTCGGTGAGTTCGCCGTTGCGCACCGCGGCCCCGATCTGGATGCCGGCGGTGTCGATCGCGCCCTGCGCCGCCAGCGCGCCGAGCAGCAGCAGCCTGCGGTCGCGGATGGTGAGCCCGGGCCGCGACCAGATGTCGGCGAAGAGGTGGTCGGCGGTGACGGCGAAGTGGGCGCCGGGGTATTCCTGGAATTCCGTGCCGTAGACCTCGGCCATCTTGGCCAGTCCGCGCTGCCGCGCGGAGTCGCCGGAACCGTTGTCGCTCATGAGGATTGCCTTTCCGATGCGGAGGTGCCCGCCCCGACGCCGAGGCCGTGGCCGAGCCGGTCGAGTGCGAGTTCGGCCAGCGGCAGCGCGGTGCCGAGCCGTTCGCCCAACTCCAGGGCGAGACCGAGGTCCTTCTCGCCGAGGTCACGCACGTGCCGCAGGATCGGCAACCAGAAGTCGCCGTCCTGGATCGGGGCGGTTGTGTCGCGCAGCATGATGGCGCCGGGCCCCCCGGTGACCGCGTCGGAGTGGCGCACCACCTTGCCGAGCGCGGTGAGGTCGAGACCGGCCGCCTCGGCCAGCCGTTGCGCCTCGGTGGCCGCGGTGAAGGAGACGAAGTGCAACAGGTTGCGCGCCAATTTCATGCGCGTGCCCGCGCCGACCGGCCCGGCGTGCACGATCAGGTCGGCGAAGCAGCCGAACGGTTCGCGCACCTGCTCGAACGCCGCCGCGCTGCCGCCGACCATGACCGCGAGCGCGCCGCGGGTCGCGCCGGGCGCGCCGCCGCTGATCGGCGCGTCCACCAGTTCGACGCCGCGCTCGCCGCAGACAGCGCCGAGTTCCTCGGCGGTGCGGTCGCTGATCGTGGAGTGCACGGCGACCACGGTGCCCGATGCGGCGGTCCGCAGCAGGCCCTCCGGTCCGGTGATCACCTCGCGTACCTGGGCGTCGTTCACCACGGTGATCGAGATGACGGTGGCCTGTCGGGCCAGCTCGGCCGCCGAGGCGACGGGAATTCGCTCCGGCCGCGAGGAACGGCTCGACCGCCTCGGGGCGCGTATCGCACACGGTCAGTCCGCCCGGCCATTCCAGTAGGCGCTCGGCCATCGGCGCGCCCATGTTGCCGAGGCCGAGGAATCCGATGCGGGGGCTCATGATCGCACGATTTGTCCGCCGTCGACGTTGAAGATCTGCCCGGTGACCCAGCTCGCCTCGTCCGACAGCAGGTACAGGCAGGCGCCGACGAGATCCTGCGGAGTGCCCATCCGCTTGAGCGGCAGGCGTTTGACGATGTCGTCGACGATCACGTCCGGGGTGACCGACTTGGTGGCGTCGGTATCGATCGGACCCGGCGCGATGGCGTTGACGCGGATGTTCGATCCGCCCAGCTCGAAGGCCAATTGCTGGGTCAGGCCGTTGACGCCGGTTTTGGCCAGCCCGTAGAAGCTGGAATACAGCCACGCGGCGGTGGAGGACTGGTTGACGATCGATCCGCTGCGGCGTTCGGCCATGTGCGGCCAGACGGCGCGGGTCATGACGAGCGCGCCGTCCATGTTCACGCTCATGAACTTCTTGTAGTAGTCCCACGGCACGGTCAGCAGCAGGTTCAGCTTCATCTCGCCGTAGATGGCGGCGTTGTTCACCAGATGGTCGATGGCGCCGAATTCGGCGACGGTGAAATCGGCTAGCGCGGTGGCGGATTCGGGATCGGACACGTCGAGGAGTCCGAACACCGCGGTGCCGCCGTCGGCGACGATCTTCTCGACCACCGCCGCGCCGCCTTCGGCGTTCTTGTCGGCGACGACGACGTTCGCGCCTTCGGCGGCCAGCGCCTGCGCGTAGGCGGCGCCGATGCCCTGCGCGGCGCCGGTGACGATGGCGGATCTTCCCGTGAAACGGGCCATGGAGTTCAGCTCCTCTGTGTTGTCCCGCGGCGGTCAGGCCGCGCTGGCGATGACTTTCGTCTCGAGGTACTCCTCGAAACCGGCGATGCCCATCTCGCGGCCGAGGCCGGATTGCTTGTAGCCGCCGAACGGGACGTCGGCGGAGTACCAGATGCCGCCGTTGACGCTCAGCGTCCCGGTGCGCACGCCTTCGGTGACGCGCCGGACGCGTTCGGGGTCGTTGCCCCACACCGAACCGGACAGGCCGTAGGGGGAGTCGTTGGCGATGCGGACGGCGTCCTCGTCTCCGTCGTGCGGGATGATCACCAGCACCGGGCCGAAGATCTCCTCGCGGGCGACGGTCGAGCTGTTGGGGACGTCCGCGATCAACGTCGGTTCGACGAAATAGCCGCGCTCCCGGTCCGGCCGCCCGCCGCCCACCACGATCCGGCCGCCTTCGGCGCGCGCGATGTCGAGGTAGCGTTCCACCCTGGCGCGCTGCCGCTCGGAGATCAGCGGCCCGCAGACCGTGCGCGGGTCGGCGGGATCGCCCGGCTCGATCCCGCCGAGCGTGGCCGCGGCCGCCTGGACCGCTCGGTCGTAGGCGGCGCGTGGCACCAGCAGCCGGGTGGACAGCGCACACCCCTGTCCCGCATGCACGCACACCGAGAACGCCGCCACCGAGCAGGCCGCCGTGATGTCGGCGTCGTCGAGCACGATGAACGCCGACTTGCCGCCCAGTTCGAGGAACGCCTTCTTCAATGTCGTCGCGGCGCCGGTCATGACGGCGCGGCCGGTGGCAGTCGACCCGGTGAAGCTGATCATGTCGACGCGCGGATCCGCGGTGAGCCGGGCGCCGAGCGTGTGGTCGGCGGAGGTCACGATGTTCACCACACCGGCCGGGATGTCGGTCTCCTCGGCGATGATGGCGCCGACCGCCGCCGCGCACCACGGGGTGTCCGGAGCGGGTTTGAGCACGACGGTGTTCCCCGCGGCGAGCGCCGGGCCGAGTTTGGCGAAGTTGATCTGATGCGGGAAGTTCCAGGGCGTGATCGCCCCGACCACACCGATCGGTTCGCGGCGCAGTACTCGGCGCGTCTCGATGCCCATCGGCGCGGCCACGCCCAGATCGGTTTCCCAGGCATAGCTTTCGGGGAGCCCGGCGGCGTAACCGAGGTCGGCGACCGGGCCTTCCAGTTGCGGGCCGCTCGTGAGCATCCGCGGTGCGCCGACCTCGGCGATCGTGATCTCGCGCAGTTCTTCGACATGGGATTCCACCGCGGTGCGCAACTGCGCGAGACAGCGCGCCCGGAAGGCGTGATCGCGCGACCAGTCCGTCTCGTCGAACGCGGTGCGCGCGGCGTCGACGGCCGCGTCGAGGTCGGCCGCGTTCGCGTCGGCGGCGAGGCCGAGGACCTCCTCGGTCGCGGGGTTCACCGTCGCGAAGACACCGTCGGCGCCCTCGACCAGCTTGCCGCCGATCAGCAGGCGGGACCCGTCGGCGGGCAGAAGGCTGCTCATGGATTACTCCGATACTGTCTGGACACGTGTACGGAATATAGTCTTGGAACGTGAACGGTGGCAATAACAGGTTCTAACTCTGCCATTCTCGCCGAGATCCGGGTGTCAGGTGGTCCGGCTTGTCTCGACTCTCGCCGGTGTTTCGCTCCCAAGCGGAGAGGTGAGCTCTGATCGGATGATTGTCGAGATAGAGTACGCGGTGGTAGTGTCCAGACACATGTCCAGCTATCTGTCTTCATTCGGGCTGCCATGCGGTGCCGCGTTGCGGAACGTGTTATCGGTTTGGGAGTGTGGGCGATGACGGCTGCGGTGGAGCCACTGGTGTTCGATCCGTATGACTTCGGTGCGGGTATGCATTTCTGTCTGGGGGCGCACCTGGCCCGTTTGGAAGCGACCGTCGCGCTGACCGAGTTCGCGTCCCGAGTGCGGTCCTACGACGTCCTCGAGTCCGGTATCGCCCGTATTCATTCGTCCAATGTGCGTGGCTTCGCGCACCTACCCATCACCGTGGAGAGCCGATAATGCCAAGATTCGCACCCCATCCGGAGCGCAGGCCCGCGCTCGTCGCCGGCGCCTCCTCCGGGATCGGCGCGGCCACCGCCGTCGCCCTGGCCGAACTCGGCCACCCGGTCGCGCTCGGCGCGCGTCGCGTCGAGCAGTGCGCCGAACTGGCGGACAAGATCCGGGCCGACGGCGGTGCGGCGTTCGCCCATCGGTTGGACGTCACCGCGCCGGATTCGGTGGAGGAATTCGTGCGTGCCGCCGAAGAAGCGCTCGGCCCCACCGAGATCCTGGTCTCCAGTGCGGGCGACATCGAGTTCGGGCAGGCGTACGCGATGGATCCGGAACGATTCGTGCGCCAGGTGCAGGTCCATCTGGTCGGTGCGCAGCGTCTCGTGCACCGGGTGCTGCCCGGCATGCTGCGCAGGCAGCGCGGCGACGTCGTGCTGATCAGTTCGGATTGTGCCTCCGAGCCGCGTCCGCGCACGGGCGCCTACAGCGCAGCCAAGGCGGGACTGGAAGCGATGGCCGCGCAGATGCGTATGGAGCTCGAGGGCAGCGGCGTCCGCCTGTCCCAGGTGCGCCCCGGACCGACCTTGACCGGCATGGGCATGGACTCCACGCCCGAGATCGTCGGCCCGGTGCTGGCGGACTGGAAAGCGTGGGGGTTCGCCAGGCATCCGTACATGTTGCGCGCGAGCGACTTGGCCGCCGCGGTGGTCGCGGTGGTATCCACCCCGCGCGGCTCGCACTTGGTGCTGGTCGAAGTGCAACCCGAGGCGCCGATACGTCCCCTCCCGGACGACGCGGGACCGAACGAACAGTAAGGAGTCACGATGCGAGTGCTCGCCGATCTGGATCTGTGTCAGGGGCATGCCGTGTGCCAGGACGAGGCGCCGGAGGCGTTCCACGTTCCCAAGCGCGGCAAAGTCGAGATTCTCGACGCCGCCGCGGACCCGCGGGCCCGCGGTGACGTACAGCGCGCGGTCCGCTACTGCCCGACCCAAGCGCTGTCGATCGTCACGGACGAATGAGCGGAATTCGTCCCTCGCGGCAGGTAGGCAGGGCGCGGCCGGGCGAATACGATGAATCCAAAATCGGAACGTGTTCTAATTCAGTCGCGCGGTCCGGCCCGGCACCTGCGGCGATGCCCGACGTCATGGAGAAGATCCGATGAGCACAGCACACACCGACAAGGCCGAGAGCACCTTGCCCGCCAGGTTCACCGGGGAACTGCTCGCCCGGCTGACCGGCCTGGTCGCCGCCGACGGTGGCGCGGCGCCATATGAGATGACCGAGGTCTATACCGGCGCGCCGGTCGGTGCGCTTCCGCAGTCATCCCCGCAGGACGTGCTGACGGCGTGCGCCGCCGCCCGGGCGGCGCAGACGGAGTGGGCCGCACTGCCGCTGCGCCGGCGGCTTCGGGTGTTCGAGCGGCTGCACGAGCTGATCCTCGGCGAGGTGGAGACCATCGCCGACCTCATCCAGATCGGGTGCGGCAAGACCCGTCGCATGGCCGTCGAGGAATCCTGCGATGTGCCCATGGTGATCAGCCATTACCTCAAGACCGCGCGCCGGGTGCTGCGGCCGAAGCGGCGCGGCGGCGCGATGCCGCTGATCACCTCCTCGATCGAGCAGCACCGGCCCAAAGGTCTCGTCGCCGTGATCGCGCCGTGGAACTTCCCCTTCGCCATCGCCCTGTCCGACGCCATGCCCGCGCTGATGGCAGGCAACGGCGTGGTCCTGAAGCCGGACAACAAGACCGCGCTGTGCGTGCTCTTCGGCGTCGAACTGCTGCATCGCGCCGGGCTGCCCCGCGGCCTGGTCCAGGTGGTGTGCGGTGAAGGGCCCGACATCGGGCCGACCCTGATCGACAGCGTCGACTTCGTCATGTTCACCGGCTCGACCGCCACCGGCCGGATCGTCGGCGAGCAGGCCGGTCGCAACCTCATCGGATGCAGCCTGGAACTGGGCGGCAAGAACCCGATGATCGTGCTCGCCGACGCGAACCTGGACGAGGTGGTTCCCGGAGCGGTGTTCGCCGCGTTCGCCAACTCGGGGCAGGCGTGCATGCACATCGAACGGATCTACGTGCACCGGTCCCTCCACGAGGAATTCCTGCGCCGGTTGGTCGCCGCGGCGGCGGAATTGAACGGAAAGATCGGCGGGGCGTACGACTACACGCCGGAGTTCGGTTCGCTGGTCTCCCCGCAGCATCTGGAACGGGTCGCCGCGCACGTCGACGACGCGCGGGCCAAAGGCGCCACCGTGCACGTCGGCGGGCAAGCGCGCCCGGATGTCGGTCCCGCTTTCTACGAGGCCACCGTGCTGACCGGCGTGACACCCGAGATGACCCACGCGACGCTGGAGACCTTCGGCCCGGTCGTCACCGTGTACCCGTTCGACGACGAGCAGGAAGCGGTGCGCCTGGCCAACGCCACCGACTACGGTCTCAACGCCAGCGTGTGGACCCGGGATGCGGCACACGGCGAGCGGATCGCCGCACAGCTGCAAGCGGGCAACATCAACATCAACGACGGCTTCGTCGCGACCTACGCCGCCAAAGGCACGCCGTCGGGTGGAGTGAAGCAGTCCGGAGTCGGCACCCGGCACGGTGACCAGGGCCTGTTGAAGTACACCGATACGGTGAACGTCGGCGTGCTGAAGAAGCAGGTGCTCGCCGCGCGGGCCGGTCAGCCTTACGACAAGCAGCTGAAGATGACCCTGATGTCGCTGCGGCTGATGCGCCGGACCAGGTTGCGCTGAAAGCTCGTAGGCCGATGCGCCCGCGGCGGTCGGAAACCCGGGAAAGCTCGTAGGCCGATGCGCCCGCGGCGGTCGGAAACCCGGTGATCCGGTAGCGTGGCCGTCGGGGTGGATCTACGGAATCGAGAACGGATACCTATGAGCCTTCGAGAAGTCCCGCTACGCACGCTGTCCGGCGAGTCGACGACCTTGGCCGACTTGGTCGGCGACCGCGCCGTGCTGCTGGTGAACGTGGCCTCGAAATGCGGGCTGACACCGCAGTACTCCGGCCTGGTCGAACTGCACGAGTCCTACGGCCCGCGCGGTTTCAGCGTGGTCGGCGTGCCGTGCAACCAGTTCATGGGTCAGGAGCCCGGCACCGCGGAGGAGATCCAGCAGTTCTGTTCCACCACCTACGGCGTCGACTTCCCCTTGCTGGAGAAGACCGACGTCAACGGAGATGAGCGCCACGCCCTCTACCAGACCCTGGCCGACACCCCCGACGCCGAAGGCAACGCCGGCGACATCCAGTGGAACTTCGAGAAGTTCCTGATCGACCGCGACGGCAAGGTAGCGGGCCGCTTCCGGCCCCGGACCACCCCCGACGCACCAGAATTGGTCGCCGCCATCGAATCCGTGCTCTGACCGAACGTGAAACCGGAGCCGCCGTCCATCCGGGACGGCGGCTCCGGTCGTATCCCTTCACGAATGGCGCATCGCTGCGGCGAATCGCGAGTAGACCTCTCGATGGTGTGCCACTCGACAACTTCGGGCTCGGCTGTCGTGCGGTCAGGAGCGGCGGGTGAGGGGTTCGCGTAGGCCGAGGTGGGCGCGGAGGGTGGTTCCGGTGTATTCCGTGCGGTAGACGCCGCGGTCTTGGAGTTCGGGGACGAGCCAGTTCACGATTTCGTCGAGGCCGGTCGGGACCAGGTAGGGGGAGATGTTGAAGCCGTCGGTCGCGCCGTGGCGGACCCAGCGGGCCAGTTCGTCCGCGACCTGGGTGGGGGTGCCCGCGAAGCCGGAACGTTCGGTGGAGGCGATCACGACTTCGCGCAGGGAGAGGTTTTCCGCCTCTGCCCTGGCTCGCCATTCGCGTGCGATGGCGATCGGGTCCTGTCCGGAACGCGGTGCGCCTCGGGTCTCCGAGATCGGGCGGGGCTGCGGATCGTCCGCGGGCAGAGGGCCGTCGGGGTCGAGGCCCGACAGGTCGCGGCCCCAGATCTGGCCGGCCAGCGACAGCGCGGTCTGGCCGGTGTACTGGCCGCTCTTCACCCAGCGCACTTTCTCCTCGACCTCGGATTCCTTCTCCGCCAGGATGATCTGCGTGCCGGGCAGGATCCGGATGTCGTCCTCGGGGCGGCCCGCCGCGCGCAGGCGTGCGCGGATGTCGTTCGCGAAGGCCAGCGCGTCGTCGAAATGCGTTCCGTGCCTGGAGAAGATGACATCGGCGTGCGCAGCGGCGAAATCGCGCCCGGTGGGTGAATCACCCGCCTGGAAGATCACCGGATGCCCTTGCGCGCTGCGCGGCAGCGTGGGGGTGATCGTCACGTCGAAGTGCGGGCCGGTCCGCACCACCGGATGGATCGCCTCGGCACGCGCCCACGACGGGCTCTGCTGCGAGGTCGCGATCGCGCCGTCGTCCCAGGCGTCCCAGATCGCCCGCACCGTGGCGACGAACTCCCCGGCGCGCTCGTAACGCAGCGCGTGGTCCAGGAATCCGCCGCGCCGGAAGTTCGCGCCGGTCCAGGCGTTGTCCGTGGTGACCGCGTTCCAGCCCGCCCGGCCGCCGGACAGCAGGTCCAGGCCGCCGAGTTTGCGCGCCAGGTCGGCGGGCTCGTTGTAGGTGGTGTTCTGGGTGGCCACCAGGCCGATGTGCCGGGTGACGCCCGCCAGCGCGGCGAGCTGGGTGATCGCGTCGGGGCGGCCCGCGATGTCCAGTTCCAGGATCGCGCCGTCCTGCTCGCGCAGGCGCAGGCCCTCACCGAGGAAGAACGCGTCGAACAAGCCGCGCTCGGCGGTCTGCGCGACCCGGCGGAAGGTTTCGAAGTCGATCTGCGAGCCGCTGGACGGGTCGGACCAGATGGTGGTGTGATTCACGCCCTGGAAGAAGACGCCGAAATGGACCTGGGCGTCGGGCCGCGGGAAGTCGGTCACGGAAACGATCTCCTGACGATCAGCGGGTGGTCGCGTAGCGGTTGGCGGGACGGTTCAGGCCGAGGTTGGCGCGCAACGTCGAACCGGGAATGGGACGGCGGGCGACCCCGGTGCGCAACAGCGCGGGCACGACTTCGCGCGCGAGCACGGGGAGGTCCTCATCGATCACGGCGAGGTGCAGCCGCACTCCGTCCAGATGCGCGCTGAGCTCGGTCAGCAGAGCGGTCAATTCTCCGGCCGAGCCGGAGAACGCCAGGCGGCCGGGCGAACCGGAGACTTCGCCGAAGCGTCGCGCGGCGGGCGTGCCCGGAATGTCCAACGTGACTTCGATTTCTGCGAATGCCAGCGCATCCTCGGCCGAACCCGCCGCCACGGCCGCCGCGACGGAATCGGCGGCGACGAACCGGACGTCGACCTCACCTTCGGCGCCGAACACCACGGGCCGGCCCTGTGGCGGCCGCGGCACGATCGCCGGTCCTTTCACCGAGAAGGTCTCGCCTTCGAAGTCGATGTAGTGCAGCTTGCTGCGGTCCAGGAAACGGCCACCGGCGTAGTCGCGGATCACCGCGTCGTCCTCCCATGAGTCCCACAGGCGGCGGGCCACTTCGATCGAATCCCGTTGCTCGCGAGCCAGATCGGCATCTGCTGTCACCGGTTGACGTCCCCAGGTGGCGGCGGCGCGCGGATCGTCGACGCGCTCGGCGATCCATCCGGCCCGTCCCCGCGAGGCGTAGTCCAGCGACGCCACCTGCGATGCCGTGTGGAACGGTTCGGCGTAGGTGGTGGCCACGGTAGGAACCAGACCGATCGTGCTGGTCGTTGCCGCGACGAAGGAGGCCCGCGTCACCGCGTCGATGCGACCGGGAATCTCCTGCCCCGGCAGGATCGAGTCGGCGAACGTGGCCAGGGTGAACCCGGCGTTCTCGGCGGCGGCCACCCGCCTGTGCACGGTATCCGCGGTGAGCAGGCGGTCCGGTGCGTGTGCCGCCCGCCGCCACGCCTCGGGGCGGAACCCCTCTCCGTCGAGTTCTACACCGAGCGCGAAAACGCCCATCCCGCACCTTCTTTCATCCCGCGAACGATGACGCGACGACCGGTGGCCCGAGCCGGGGCCCCTGCCGCGCGGGGCCCCCCCCGGCCCCCCCCATCCCGCAAAAGCCGCAGGGGGGGCCCCTACCG
>NZ_JBSGCA010000010.1:39345-167747 GCF_053601535.1 Nocardia sp. NPDC004718 | reverse complement strand
TCCTTTCAAGCCTCGATAGAGGCAAACAACCATCAGCTACACCCCACCGCCCTGGGCATCCAGGGCACCAACCCCAGACACCTACAAACTTAGGGAAACATCCATGATCATCGACGTTCCCGAGGGCAAGGATCCGATCGGCTACGTCTGGGGCGAGATGGTCCCCGGCATCGGCGTCGCCGCCTCGAAGTTCTCGCTGTCGGTGTACTCGCACAGCACGCTCGGCCTGCGTGAGTTCGAGGCGGCCCGGCTGCGCATCGCCCAGATCAACGGCTGTCTGTTCTGCATGGACTGGCGCACCGAACGCGACGGGGTGAAGGTCGAGCCCGAATTCGCCCACGCCGTCACCAACTGGCGCACCACCGACGCTTTCGACGAACGCACCCGGCTCGCCGCGGAATACGCCGAGCGTTACGCCACCGATCATCACAACCTGGACGAAGAGTTCTGGCATCGGATGCTCGCCCGCTACAGCCAGGCCGAAGTCGTCGAACTGAGCATGAGCATCGGCTCATGGCTGGCCTTCGGCCGGTTGAACCACGTGCTCGGCTTGGATTCGGTGTGCGTGCTGCCCGGCCATACCGGCAACCGGTGAACCGGGGCCGAGAAGGCTAGACCGGCATTCTCGACACCCACGCGGGCTGCCCGTCGACCAGACCCAGTTCGAACTCCTCGGGAGCGTCGAGCACAGCGCCGAGCTGGCGGAGCGCTCGATCGGCGGAGATTTCCGCCGGGAAACGGATGTATTCGAGAGTGGCGCCGGATATCCGGGCCCGGAATCGGTACCGGAATTCGACCTGACCCGCGTAGGTCAGCGCGATGCGACCCTGCCAGTCGATGTCGTGCCTGCCGTCGGACCGCCGGGTGAACGACACTTCCTGGTCGGCGACCGAGTCGTGTCCGAGCAGATAGATGTTGAACGCCAGGTATTCGACGTCGTCGGCGTGCGCGAGGGGCAGCGGGTCGACCGTGAGGCACTGCGGCTGTTCGGATTTCAGTCGAAAGGGCCGACCCGGCGCCGCGGCGCGCAGGCCGGTGGCGTCGTCCTCGCCCCAGTACGTGGACGACAGCGTGCAGCTGTGATAGTTCTGCCACACGATCGGCGACAGCCAGTCCTCGCCGTCCTCCTCGCCGTGGGCGGGGTCGCGTTCGGCGTTGTACGCCGCGGAGCGCAGATGCAGATCGAACCACAGGCTGCCGGCCTGGTCCATGCGGCCGGTCCACGCGAACTCCTCGATCGCGTGCCCTTCCGGCCACGGATTGCCCGGGAACACAATTCTCCCGGCGGGCGAAAAACGCACCAGGTCGGTCCTTTCCATGCCGACACACCCTAGCGACCGAGGCCGACAAACTCGATACGCCAGATCAGGGAAGCCGCGACCGGACCGGTCGTGCCTCAGGCGGTGGCCGGCGCCTCCTGCTCCGGCTGGTCGGCGGGCGGCTCGTCCACCGTCCGTTTCGGCCCGGTGAACCAGGTCCGGGCCGACGCCAGCCACCAGATGCCGATCGCGCCCACCACGCCGACCAGGGTGATCGGTGCGTAGTTCACGGTGTTCCAAGTGAATTCGCTGTGCCAGGGATAGCCGCGGGCGTCGGTGGGCAGGATGAACAGAAAGCTGATCAGCACGATCCAGATCAAGGCGACCACGCCGACCGGGCGATACCACGCACCCAAGTGCCATGGGCCGGTACGGAATCGGCTCCCGTGCCGCTGCCGCAACAGGATCGGAATGCCGTAGGCGATGTAGAGCCCGATGGTCGCGACCGAGGTCGCCGCGGCGTAGGCGGTCGGTGCGTTCGCCGCGGGCACCAGCATCGACGGAATCAGCAGCACGAACGCGAAGAACGAGATGAACAGCACCGCGTGCACCGGTACCTTGCGCGTGGAAAGCCGCGACCAGAACCTCGACCCCGGCACGGCGCCGTCCCGCGCGAACGCGAACAGCATTCGGGAAGCCGAGGTCACCGAGGCATATCCGCAGAACAATTGCGCGACCGCCGCGATGATCAGCAGCGAACCCGACCAGAAGCCGTTCAGCGAGTTCTCCAGGATGTAGATCACGGGATAGCCGCTGTTCTTCGCGGGATCCAGCGCGTCGTCCAGATTCGGGATGGCGAACGTCACCGCCATGATGAGCAGATATCCGGCGATCGCGGACACGACGATCGTGTTGATGATCCCTTTGGCCGCCATCCGCGACGCATCGTGTGTTTCCTCCGACATATGCGCGGAAGCGTCGTAGCCGGTGAAAGTGTACTGCGCGTGCAGCAGGCCGAGCAGGAAGCTGAACGCGACCCCGCCGAATCCGATCGCGCTGTTGTCCACCGTCTCGGTGAAGACGAATCGGGCACTCTGGTGGTGTTCCGCTCCGAAGCCGAGGACGACCACGAAGATCGCCACACCACCCACGTGCCACCACGCCGACACGTTGTTGATCACCGCCGACAGATGCGGGCCGATCACGTTCAGGACGGCGTGCAAGATCAGGATGGCGGCGAACACCAGGAAAATCGCGGTGCGGTCGGTGCCGATGTCGATTCCGACGACGTTCAACACCACGGTGGTGAAGATGGCGGCGCCGTAATCGATAGCCGCGGTCACGGCGATCTGCCCGATCAGGTTGAACCATCCGGTGAACCAGCCCCACACCGGTCCACCCAGTTCGGCGGCCCACCAGTACAAGCCGCCGGAGGTCGGGTAGGCGGAGGCCAATTCCGCCATGGCGAGTCCGACGAACAACACCATGAGCGAGACCAGCGGCCACCCCCAGGCCATGGTGATCGGGCCGCCGTTCGCCAGACCGATGCCATAACTGGCCAATCCACCGGTCAGGATGGACACGATCGTGAAGCTGATGGCGAAATTGGAGAAACCCGACCATGATCTGGCCAGTTCCTGCTTGTAGCCAAGTTCGGCGAGCCGACGTTCGTCGTCGGAAGGGGGTCGGGTCTCGGTCATGTCGTGCTCCCGGGTCAAAACGCTGCCCTCATACCGCGTTTGCCAGAAGATCAGTGTGAAGTACGGATCGGTCACCCGCAGCGCAACCAGCAAATTCGTGGAACGGTGGCCCACGCGGCCGCCGGGTGGACGCCGAACGTAGCGTGAAGCCATGAGCGAGCGACTGGTGGTCATCGGCGGTGACGCGACCGGAATGTCGGCGGCCTCGCAGGCGCGCCGGATGAAGCACGCCGACGCGCTGGAGATCGTGGTCTTCGAACGCGGCGGGTTCACCTCCTACTCGGCCTGCGGCATTCCGTATTGGGTCGGCGGTCACGTCGCCGACCGGGATGCCCTGATCGCCCGCACGCCCGAGGAACATCGGTCCCGCGAGATCGACTTGCGGCTGCACACCGCGGTCACCGAGATCGATGCCGAGCAGGCTCGCGTGCGCTATCGCGACCGGGAAACCGGCGCTTCGGCATGGATGTCCTACGACCACCTCGTCATCGCCACCGGCGCCCGCCCCGTCCGGCCGCGGCTGCCCGGTATCGACGCGAAGGGTGTGCACGGTGTGCAGACGCTCGACGACGGGCAGGCCCTGCTCGACACGCTGGAGCGGGCGCGCGGCAACCGCGCCGTCGTGGTCGGGGCCGGTTACATCGGCGTGGAGATGGCCGAGGCCCTCATCCGGCGCGGCTACGACGTCACGATGGTCAACCGCGGCTCGGAACCCATGTCCACGCTCGACCCCGACATGGGTGCTCTGGTGCGCGACGCGATGTGCGGAATGGGCATCAAGGTGGTCGGCGACGTCGAGGTGTCCGAGTTCCGGACGGATGACGACGGCCGGATCGCCGCGGTCGTCACCGACACCGCGGAATACCCGGCCGACGTGGTGGTGCTCGGCATCGGCGTGCGCCCGGAGACCGAACTGGCTCACGCCGCCGGTCTGCCGCTGGGGGAGTACGGCGGGCTGCGGACCGATGTCGCCATGCGGGTACGCGGGCACGAGAACATCTGGGCGGGCGGCGATTGCGTCGAGGTGCTCGACCTCGTCTCGGGCCGGGAACGCCACATCCCGCTCGGCACCCATGCCAACAAGCACGGTCAGATCATCGGTGCGAACATCGGCGGGGGTTACGCGCTCTTTCCCGGCGTCGTGGGCACCGCGGTCAGCAAGGTCTGTGAACTCGAGGTCGCCCGAACGGGTCTTCGTGAGAAGGACGCCAGGGCAGCGGGCCTGCAATACGTGACCGTCGAGGTCGAATCCACCAGCCGCGCCGGCTACTACCCGGACGCGGCGCCGATGACGGTGAAAATGCTCGCCGAGCGCCTCACCGGACGCTTGCTCGGTACCCAGATCGTGGGACGGGAGGGCGCGGCCAAGCGCGTCGACATCGCCGCGGTCGCGCTGACCGCCCGGATGACCGTCGAGCAGATGACGATGCTCGATCTCGGTTACGCACCGCCGTTCTCCCCGGTGTGGGATCCCGTTCTGGTGGCCGCGCGCAAGGCCGTCACCGCCGTGCGCAAGCGCGGGTGACCCGCTCAGCCGAAGATTTCCAGCAGCTCGGTCTTGCCGAACATGACCGCGGCGTCGCGGGCCGACGGGGTGCCCGCGTCGGGGTCGGCGCCCGCCGCCGCGAGTTGTCGCACGATCTCGCTCTCGCCCTTGAAAACCGCGCCGGCCAGCGGAGTCTGGCCCTTGTCGTTGGCGCGGTCCGGATCGGCCGACCGTTGCAGCAGCGCCGCCACGGCATCGGCGTGCCCGTGGTAGGCGGCGAGCATGAGCAGGGTGTCGCCCGCGTCGTTGGTAAGGTCGACCGGCACGCCGGCGTCCACATAGGCGGCCAACCTCGCGGTGTCCCCGCGCCGAGCGAAGTCGAACACCTTGGCGGCCAGTTCCAGCAATTCCGGGTCGATCTCGTCGGTGCTCATCCACTCACTCCTGTCCTGGGCCGCGTGATCAGCGCGCCGCCGCCGACTTTCCCAGTTGTTCCCGCACTATGCGCAGATCGTCGACGAACGCTTCGTAGGCGGCGGTACGGTCGGGCGCGCGCAACACCGACGACGGGTGCACGGTGGCGATCGCGCGGAAGTCGGCCGTCTCGACGACCTCGCCGCGGCGTGCGCTGACCTTGAACGCGGGGCCGAGCACCGCCTGCGCCGCGATCGCGCCGAGGCACACCACCAACCGCGGACGCAGCAGATCGAGTTCGGCGTCGAGCCATGCCGAGCAGGCGACCACCTCGGTGCGGCCGGGTTGCTTGTGGATGCGCCGCTTGCCGCGCTCCACGAACTTGAAGTGTTTCACCGCGTTGGTCAGGTAGACCGCGTCGCGGTCGATGCCGACCTCCGCCAGCGCCCGGTCGAGCAGCCGCCCCGCCGGACCGACGAACGGATGGCCTGCCACGTCCTCCTGATCGCCGGGCTGCTCGCCGATCAGTACCACGTCGGCGTCCTGGGGCCCCGCGCCGAACACCGTCTGCGTGGCATGACGGTAGAGATCGCACCCGTGGCAGTCGCAGGCCGCTTGCCGCAGCCGCGTCAGATCCGCGTTCTCGGGGACGTACATCGCGGCGCCGGGCGCCTTCGTCACCATCGGCCGACCTCCTGTGCCCCTTGTGCTGGTGGCGGCTTACCCGTTTCCGCAGCCCTCACGCGACAGTCGCGAAACCGCCTCCCCATGTGGTGAACGAGCGGACCCGGGTCGGTATAGTCGCCGCGGATGAGTAGTGTCACCGCCACCGCCGGAACGCCGATGTCCCAGAACCGTCGACTCGCGCGCGTGCTGCGCCCGGCGCCGGTCCTCGCACTCGCGTTCTCCGCGTTCTGCCTGCTGACACCGGTCTGGCCGTTCCACAAGATCACCGGCGGGTTCATCGACCTGCAGGTGTATCGCCTGGGCGTGGACGCCATGCGGCACGGCGCCGACATGTACGGGCAATTGCCGCAGACCACCATCGGAGCGGGCCTGCCCTTCATCTACCCGCCCTTCGCCGCGCTCGCGCTCGGCCCCTTCGCGATGCTGCCCTGGGACGTCGCCGCGTTGAGCTTCTTCGTCTCGTCGGTGGCCGCGTTGGCCCTCACGCTCTATCTGGTGGCGCGGCGGGTGTGGCCGGACGAGTCGCAGCGCCGGCTGGCAGTCTGGGCCACCGCGTGCGCCACTCCGCTGGGGCTGCTGCTGGAGCCGATTCACTCCACGCTGGACTTCGGTCAGGTCAACCTGTTGCTGATGGCCCTGGTCGCCGCCGATTGCCTCACCCACAAGGCGCGCTGGCCCCGGGGCATGCTGATCGGCGTCGCCGCCGCGATCAAGCTGACGCCCGCGGCCTTCGTGCTCTACTTCCTGGTCCGGCGGGATTACCGCGCGGCCGCGACCGCCGCGGTCACCGGCGCGGCCGCCACGGCGCTCGGCTTCGCAATTCTGCCGAAGGAGTCCGTCAAGTATTGGTTCGGCGGCCTGGGCAACGTGTCCGGGCTGAGCGGTTCGGCATTCCACACGAATCAGTCGATTCAAGCGGTGTTCTCTCGTTTCGAAACGCCCGAGCCCGCGTTCACCATCATCTGGTTGGTCCTCGGCGCGTTGCTGCTCGCGCTGGTGGTCACCGCCATGCGCAGAGCCGCCGACTTGCCCGCGCTCGCGCTGTCCCTCAACGCCGTCTTCACGCTGCTGGTTTCGCCGATCTCTTGGTCCCACCACTGGGTGTGGATCGCGCCCGCGTTGTTCGCCATGGTCGGTCACGCGTCCCGCCTGCCCGGCAGGCGGGCGATCGGGTGGTGGGCGACGTTCGTGGTGACCGCGGCGGTATTCGTCATCGGCCCGCACAACTGGCTGCCCGACGGCGAGCACCGGGAGACCGCGTGGACACCCTGGCAGCATTTCATCGGCAACACCTACGTCTGGTTCAGTGTGGTGCTGGTCGTGCTGTTCCTGGTCGCCCGCAGGCGGAAGGTCGTGGGCGACGGGAGCCCCGCGCGCGAGGAACCCGCCCACACGTCCGAGGCCCCGCCATCAGCGCTGTCGGCGCGCTGAGGAACAGCGGCGGTCTCCGTAGCGTCAGCCCATGCCGGGAGCGGACGGCGCGACGAAGAGGAAGCTCTTCTCCTCGACGCGCTGCTCGATCCGCCACTGTCCGTCCACGCGGACGAACGTGTCGTGGTACCAGAGGCCGCACAGCATCATCGTCGGCGGTCCGTCGCCGCCGGACACGAGCATCGGGTTGTGACACATCGTCCGCCCGGTGGCGGTGTCACCGTCGACTCGGATGGACGAGTTGCTGATCAGGTGTTGGAAGGCCGGGAAGTTGGGCAGGACGGCGGCGAGGAACTGCTTCGTCGCCGCCAGATCGCCCACCGATCCGCCCATGGCCGAGTAGTCGATGTGCGCATCCGGGGTGAACACCTCGTCCAGCAGGTCCCACTGTCGAGTGTCGACCGCGTGCGAATACCGCACCATCAGGTCTTCGATCTCGAGCCGATCCGAAATCTCCTGCAACGACAGCATGCCTGCCTCCCGATTGACGTCGATACCCGGGTAGATGCCACCAGGATTCGGCGTGCGAGGCAAGGTCCGCGCGGTCAGGCCTTGCGCGGCAGGATGTTCAGCACGAGTGTGAGCCCCGCCACGATGCTCACACACGCCACGAGAGTGGTGAACGCCGATTGGGTGAGCGCGGCGATGCCGATCGAAAAGGCAAGGCACGTGGTCAAAGCGAGCGCGCCGGTTCCCGGCTCCACACCGGCGATGCGGGTTGGTCGGTAATCCGTCATAGCTATGTGATACCCACCGCGGCCCGTTACGAAACCGTGATGCCAGCTGACTTTCCGCCTGAGCGTGCCCGCAGGTCGGCATCCGATGGCGGCTCGTGCAGGATCGAGTCGTGATCGTCGCTGTGCAGACCCTCCTCACCGAGGACGACATCCGTTCCGCCAACGCTCTTTTCCGCACGGCCATGGTGGGCTTGCCGCCGCTGACCCCTGCCGCGGAGCTGTCGGAGCCCGGCCGCACGCTCGGCGCCTACATCGATGGCGAACTGATCGGCACCGCGGAGTCGTAGACAGTCCGCTGCGCCACCTGCTCACCGACGAACGCGCGGTGCGCGTGGTGTCGACCAGGGACGAGACCTGGTTGCGCCTGGTCGATGTCGGGCACGCGCCGGCGCGGCGCACCTATCGCGAGGCCGCCGCGGTCGTGGTGGAGGTGCGGGACCCGATCCTGACGGCGAACTCCGGCCGCTACCGGATCGCTGTCGACGGCGTGTGACGAGTTCGGGAAAACCCGGATCTCACCACGGGTATCTCCGATCTCGCGGCGGTCTATCTGGGCGGAACGACGTGGCGCGAACTGGCTTTCGCGGGCCGTGTCGACGAACACCGTCCAGGTGCGGTCGCGGTCGCGGACGCGCTGTTCGCCGTCGACTCGTTGCCGTTCTCGGGGAACCTTCTTCTGAGCACGAGGCAGGCGTACAGTACGTACGTACGGTTTGGTAGCGAGCCTCGGAGTGGCCTATGTGGGATCCCCAGCAGTACCTCGCCTTCGACGATCACCGGTCCCGCCCGTTCTTCGACCTGCTGAGCCGGGTCGCCGCAGCCGAACCCCGGGTGGTGGTGGACCTGGGCTGCGGTCCCGGGCATCTCACGGCGGTCCTCGCGCGGCGCTGGCCGGGCGCGATCGTGCGAGCGCTCGACTCGTCGCCGGAGATGGTCGCGGCCGCGCGAGATCGTGGCATCGATGCGACGCTCGGTGCGGTACAGGAATGGCAGCCGAGCGCGGAGACCGATGTCGTGGTCTGCAACGCCGTCCTCCAATGGGTGCCCGGGCATTCGGACCTGCTGGCTCGGTGGATGCGAGAGCTTCCCGCGGGCGCGTTTCTGGCCGTGCAGGTGCCCGGCAATTTCGACGCGGCCTCGCACCGGGCGATCCGCCAGGTGGCCGCTCGCGACGATTGGCGCGACAGCCTCGGACGAGCGGGCATCCTCGAGCCGAGGGCGGTGCTCGATCCCGCCGGATACGCCGACCTGCTCGCCGCCGCGGGCGGGGCGGTCGATGCCTGGGAGACGACGTACCTGCAACGCTTGACCGGAGAAGATCCGGTGCTCGAGTGGGTCACCGGCACGGCGTTGCGGCCCGTGCGCGGGGCCCTCGACGACGCGCAGTGGCAGGAGTTCACAGCGCAACTCGCCCCACTGTTGCGCAACGCCTACCCTCGACGCGCCGACGGCACCACTTGGCTACCCTTCCGGCGAGTCTTCGCCGTCGCCCAGAAGCGGTAGCCCGCAGCGGCGCTCAACGGCCTTGCTCGTGCGCCGTCGACAGCAGCCGGTCGACCCGGCTGCGCAGTTCGCTGGTCACGCCGGGCAGGCCGACCGACGGTAGCTCGGCGGCCACATTGGCGGCGAGAACGCGCAATTTGGTGTTGGTTTCCTGCGACCGCACGCGCAGGATGTCGAACGCTTCGTCGGCGTCGAGGCCATAGACCAGCATGACCGCGCCTTTGGCTTGTTCGATCACCGCCCGCGCGGCAACCGGGTCGAGGTCACCGCCCGCCGTGCCGTCACAGTCGTAGCTCACATGCACGCACTACCCGTCCACGGCGGTTCGACACGGCTTCGCGCGCGGCGAACGCCGGCGTTGCGGTGGCCTCGGCCCGGCGAGGGGTTGACGCGAGCCTCGGGGATCGCGATACTTCGAACGTCATAGCGATTGCGTATAACTTGTCCTGCGGAAACGCGACGGAGACAGATCAATGACGATCCATACGGCAGTCGAAGCATTTCTTCTGGCTCAGGTGGACGACCCGGTCCCCGAAGCCCCCCCGAACTCGGAAAAAATTCTCCAGCTGTTCCGGTATTTCACGTGGTTCGTGATTCTCTCCGGAGTCACCGGAATCGCCTATGCGGGTGGAAGATTCGCCTGGGAGAAATGGAACGGTGGTCCGCTCGCGTCGGCGAAGATGGTCGCGGGCGGAATGCTCGGCGGTGTCATCGCCACCAGCGCGGGGACGATCATGAATGCGCTGATCGGTTGAATCGGCCGGCCGACGCGGTGGAGCACGGAACGCCACTGCACCGGCCGGCACGTACGAATCCGGCCGCCGCGGTCAGTCGGTAACCTCCAATTCGACCAATTGACCCGGCGTGAAAGACTTTTCGCGCCGGTTGGTCTCGATGCCGAAAACCGCGACCACGAGGTCGCCGCCCGGCTGGACCACTCCTGCTTGGGTGAGGGTGCCGTACCCGACGACGGATTCGCCGACATGATCGGCGAGTTCCACCGCGGGAATTCGAATCGTCCTGCTCACGGGGCACCTCTATCGAGTCGAAGTGTTACTGGCTGCTGTGTCCGAGTTCGCAGGACTCGATCCTAATCCGAGAAAAGCGGCGCGGCACCCCCTGTCGCCGCCGATTCACCGCGCCGCGCCCGCACGGCGGCAAACTACGCCGTCAGGACGGAATTCCGTGCGCCGTAACGATTTACCTCATGGCCTTGACCGGTTCGTGACCAGCGCGAGCGCGTCGGCGACCTTGGCCCGGAAGTGCGGGCAGTCACGGAAGTCCGCGGCGGCGCAGTCGAGAGCGTGCGTGATGGTCTCCAGCGCCGCGGTGGACTGCGCGATCCGGCTGACGAGCTGGTCGCGGTGGGCACGCAGCAATTCGCGGCGAGCGGAGCGGTCGGATGCCTCGGCGAACAGTGTGGCGAGTTCCTCCAGCGACAAACCCACCTGCTTGCCGATCAGGATCATCGCCACGGTTTCCGCATCGTCGTCGCGGTAGCGGCGACGGCCCGCCCCGTCCCGCCGCGGCGCGAGCAATCCGGCATCCTCCCAGTGCCGCAGCACGTGGGTGGCCAGACCGAACCGCGCCGCGAGTTCCCCGATCGGCATGTCGTCGCCCGCCATACCCGCACTCTAGGCGGCGCGGGCGGTGAGCCGCGTGTACAGCCCGATGGGCTGACGCCGCGGACGTACCGCTTCCCGCCGCACGGTCGCCGCCTCGAACGAACGGCGCAGCGCGCTGAGCGCGGCCGCCGAGCGCAGGAAACGGAAGTCGTAGATCGCCACGGTGCCGCCGGGTCGCGATACCCGCGCCAGCTCGGCTATCGCGCGGTCGACCTCCGGCCACTCGTGCATGCTCAGGCTGGAGACGACCAGCTCGAAGCTGTCGTCGGGGTAGGGAAGCGCGGCCACGTCACCGACCGACAGTTCCACCGCGGCGCCGGACAGCTTCGCATCGGCGAGGTCGATCATGTGCGGGGAGAGGTCGATGCCGTGCAGCCGCAGATCCGGCCGCCGAGAACTCAACTGCGCCAATAGTTCCCCCGGCCCGGTCCCCACGTCGAGCACCCACGCCCCCGATTGCGCGATTGCGTCTACATCCGCGGCGATCCGGCGGTACAGGCCCCCGAGTAGCCGGGAAGCCCGCTGGTCGTAGCCGCGGCTCTGCTTTGCACCGAACGTTGTCATGGTCACCTCTCCTCGTGCTGCGCTCAGCTTGCGAGTTGAGGTCGACCTGAAGTCAAGAGCTGCTTTCGGCGCCGAGTCGCCCAGGCTTGCCACCCGCATCGCGCCTCGGTGGACGACACGGCGATCGCGGGTGCGGCACAAAGGAGGTCGATGGTGACAGTGCCGCCGCAACGGTCGATCCGCGTGCGGCGGCAACTGCGGCGATCTGCCTTCCTCATGTCGGTTCGCGTGACACTGGGCGGAATGCCTCGCACACCGCCGATCATGGGAGCTGGAGAAGACTTCCAGCCCAGAAGTGCGACCCCGCCGGAACGCGGCGAGGCCGCACAACAGGCGCTCTCAGATGCACCAGACGGCGCTGCCGAGCGGTATGCAGAAGACTACCGAGCCGAAAACCGGCGTCGCGGCGCCCGACGGCGTCGTTTCGGCGGTAGCGGCGGGAGCCGCGATGACGCCGAAGGAGACGGCCATTGCGGTCGCTGCGACGATTTTCGTGATTTTGGTCGACATTGTGCATCCTTTGACTCGAGTGAAACTTAACTCTGACTCACGAGATTCATGCTTCACCCATAGTGTGGTGAGCACCAGGCAAGGAAACGTCAAGTTCCCCGGCATTACGTAACAGGACGATCACCGATGGCGCTTTTTTCGGGGTAGCGGCAGCCAACCCGGGCGAAAAACCTACCAGCAGATTCTTTTTGCCCACAATCACCGGAATTATGCGCTCCGATATGTAGTCGACTTTCCTTTGCCCAATGGAGACCTGACTATCTCCGATCGTGTCGTGGAGCGATAGCCATCGGCCCGATGCGTTGCCACGGCAGGCGCTGTGCGGATTCGTTCGGCGCGGGGCAGAGCCGTTCGGTAACGGTGATCGTTACGCCCTCGAAGCGGGGTGGGGCCGCACGTTGGGCCGCGTCACCGCATCCGTATGGAGACTTCCCACTGTTGGTGAGTAGGCCCGAATTAGGTCGGTGCCGCGACCCTAAACTGAGGTAATGGTGCAGCCAACGCCTTGGCAGTCGGACGAAACGCGAGACGACCGGTCCGCCCGGCAGGACCGGGCGGGAAGCGGCGCCGTCGTGCCGGCGAAGGCAATTCTGGCCGCGCTGCGCGGATATTGGGGCTATGTGTGGGCCGCGGTCGGAAGCCTGGTGACGCTCGTGCTGCTGTTCCAGCCATGGCTCACCGCCGCGGGCGCCGATGGCAAGGTCAGCACCAACGCGTTCGGCAAGATGGAGATCACCACGCGGTTCCTCAACGTCTGGTCGCGATCGGCGCCTCCCGGCGCCCGGATCACCGGCTTCTGGGCATTGCTCGCCTGTGCCGCTATCGTCATCGCGCTTTTCGCGATCGTGGTGAACCTGCGCCTTCGTATCGAGGCGCTCAATCGGCTGGCGACGCTGGCCACGTTGGTCGCCGCGCTGTTCGTGGTGTTCACCGTGCTCTACATCAACAGCAAGGGCCCCGAGCTGAAGGCGATGGTCGGACGCAAGACGGATCTGGGCGGGCAGATCGGATCGTTGATGAACTGGGCGTTCGGCAACGGCAAACTCGTCGTGCCCGGTATCGGGCAGGTCGCCTACACGTCCGCGACGCTGACGCCATGGGCGCTGCTCGCGGGCGTGACTTCGCTGGGCTCGGCGGTCGCCGCCGTCACCCAGTGGGTCCGCAACCGATCGGGCAACCTGTTCCGCCTCCCGTTGCGCATCAACGTCGTCACGTCGAAGCCGTCCGCCGAATCCGAAGACGCGGACCGACCGTCAACGCCCGGCGGGGCCGAGTAGACTCGCCCGAATCACTGTGTGAGTACGCAGTCCGAGGCGGTATCGCATGGTCGGCACAGAGGTACTCATAGCCGGTGCTGGGCCGGTCGGGTTGACCGCGGCAATCGAGTTGGCCCGGCGCGGTGTCGCCTGCCGAATCGTGGACGCGCTGCCCGAGCCGCCCCGTTACGTGAAGGCCGTAGGCATCCAACCGCGAACGCTCGAGGTGTTCGAAGGGTTGGGTGTCCTGCGCCGGATGCTCGACGTATCCCTCCAATTGCGTGGCCAGTTGGTCTACGTGAACGGCGCCGAGGTGGCCAGGACGGAACTCACGCTGCCCGCGGACGTGCCCTACGGGTTCATCGGGCTGCCGCAATACGTGACCGAGCGAATCCTGCGGGAGCGATTGGCCGAGACGGGCACCCGGATCGAACGCGCCACCTGGCTGACGACCTTCGAGCAGGACGACAGCGGCGTGCGCGCGGTGCTCGTCGACGCCGACGGCGAACACACCGTCGACGCGCAGTTCCTGATCGGCTGCGACGGAGCGCACAGCATCGTCCGCAAGAGGCTGGGCCTGTCCTTCGGGGGAGCGGCGTTCGCCGAGCAATACATGCTCGGCGATGTCGAACTCGACTGGTCGCTGCCCCGCGGCTACGTGATCCGCTCGACGCACCGCACCGAAGGCGTCACCGATGACCTGCTGGTGTGCATACCGTTGCCGGGACGCGGCCGGTACCGAGTGTCGATGCTGGTCCCCGACGAGCTCACCACCGCGGAAACGCCCAACCCCGACCAACTCGTGCACGGATTCGAAGGCGGCCCCACGCCGCGGTTGCACCATATCCAAGCCGTCCTCGACCGCCTCGCTCCCGAGCCGGTCACCGCGTCGAAACTGCGGTGGTCGTCGGTCTTCCGAATCAGTCACCGCATCGTCGATTCCTACGCGCGCGGACGGGTTTTCATGGCAGGCGACGCAGCGCACATTCATCCGCCCACCGGCGCGCAGGGGATGAACACGGGCATTCAGGACGCGCACAATCTCGCATGGAAGCTCGCGCTGGCGGTCAGCGGCGACAGTGCGCCGAAACTGCCTGCCAGCTACGACGCCGAGCGCAGGCCGGTCGGCGAAGAAGTGGTCGGACGCACGGTGCGCAGTGCGCGAGCGGGTATCGGGGCCGGGGAATCGGACCTGGATTTCGTCATCCGGCGTGAGGCGCAACTGCTGATCGACTACCGCGACAGCCCGATCGTCGCGCGCGCGGCCGACCGCTGGCCGGGTCTGCGGGCGGGACTGCGCGCTCCCGACGCCGCCGGGTTGGTCCGCGGCGCGGTCACCTTCCCGATCCGCCTGTTCGCGCTGCTCGGACGGACCGATCACGCCCTCCTGCTCTACGCCGACGACAGCGCCGGGACCGAAATCGGGGCGCTGGCCGATCTTGCCGCAGCGGCGCGCCGCCGAGCGCACCGGCGCCTGGACGTGTACCTGCTCGCCGCGCCCGGAGCCCGGGTCGACGATACGCTGCTGCCGGTCATCCGCGACCGTGACGCCGATTTCGCGAAGGCCTACGGTGCCACCGGCGCGGCCGCGTATGTCGTGCGTCCCGACGGATACCTCGGTTACGCGGGGTGGGCGTCCGCGGTCGACGATCTGGCCGAGTATCTCGGCGCGACGTTCCGCTGACGGCGCCACGCCCATCGTGCTGACGAAGGACCTTCGCCCTTGCGTGCGACCGACTCGATCGGGTACGCCGGATAACAGGAGGTGTTCGATGCCGTCCGCACACCCGTCCCCGACGCGGACAGAAGAGGTCATCGTGCCGTCGGAGTACACCCGACTGGCCGGGGTGCTGGCTGTGCCGCCGGAGCGCACCGCGCTGATCGCCTTCGCCCATGGCAGCGGCAGCGGCAGGCGCAGTCCGCGCAACCGGTTCGTCGCCGAGGTCCTCAACCAGGCGGGATTCGCGACGATGCTGGTGGATCTGCTGACCGTCGAGGAGGAAGGCGATCGCGCCCGCGTGTTCGACATCCAGTTGCTCGCTCACCGGCTGGTCGAGGTGACGCACTGGCTGCGGACGCGGCCGGAGCTCGGTGGCCTGCCGACCGGATATTTCGGGGCGAGCACCGGCGCGGGCGCGGCACTGTGGGCGGCGACCGAACCGGGCACCGAGATCGCGGCGGTCGTCTCCCGTGGCGGTCGTCCGGATCTGGCCGGTTCGCGGCTGGGCTCGGTCCGCGCACCGACACTGCTCATCGTGGGTGGCAACGATCGATGGGTACTGGAGATGAATCGGGAGGCGCAGTTACGGATGCCGTGCCCGAGTGAGCTGGACATCGTTCCCGGCGCGACACACCTGTTCGAGGAACCCGGTGCGCTCGAACAAGTCGCCGACTCGGCGGTTGCGTGGTTCCATCGCCATCTCACCGTCGTGGGGCACTGAACACGACAGGGAGGTCGTCGGTTCCGGGCGCCACGCGGGTGCCGAAACCGCGGCTGATGTCTTCTAGTTTGGCGCAGAGCCAACGGGATTCGGCGCGCGGCGCCCATTCCAGGCGCATGTGCCGCACCTGCAGTGGAATCAGCCGGACCTCCGCCGAACCGTGGTCGACCGCCACGAGATACAGCGGATGCAGGTCCGTGTGGTACCGCTCGTGGCCGCGGATGCCTTCGTAGTCGTCGATGACGTCGCCGCACCCGTAGAGGATCGGTTTGCCACGGTAGATCTCGATCGGACGCGGATGATGCGCGGAGTGCCCGTGCACCACGTCGACTCCGGCGTCGATCAATCGGTGCGCGAACTGTGTTTCGGTTCGCGTCACGTCGTAGCCCCAGTTCGGCCCCCAATGCACGGAAACGATGCCGATGTCGTTGTCCCGCTTGTGCGCCGCCACCTCGGCGGCGACATCATCGGCCGCCGTGGCGCCGGGGGAGTAGCCCACTCGCCACAGGCCCGGCCGGTCGCGCCGTGCCGACCAGGATTCCGGAACACCGCTGGATCCGGCGGCGACCGACACGATCACCACGCGGCGGCCGTCGGCGAGTTCCACTGTGGCGGGGGCACGGGCGCCCGCGAGGTCGGCCCCCGCGCCGGCGCGGTCGATATGCGCGGCGTCGAGCGCTTCGAGGGTGTCGGCGAGCCCGGGAATTCCGAAATCGAGCACGTGATTGTTGGCCAGCGCGCAGACCACCGGTGCGATCGCGGTCAACGCGGGCACGTTGTCCGGATGCATCCGGTAATGAATGCCCTTCGCGGGAGCGAACGCGCCGTCGGCGGTGATCGACGTCTCCAGGTTGAGCAACCGCACCTCGGGGTCGAGCTGGGCGAGCAGCGGCAGCACATCACCCCACAAGTGCCGGTATCCGACCGGATGAGTGAACTCGCCGTGCGCGCGCTCGGCCAGCTCCACGTAGGTTCGTGCGTCGTTGACGTACCGTTCGCGCAGCCTCGGGTCGCCGGGATGCGGCAGGATCTGGTCGACACCCCGGCCCAGCATGACGTCGCCGCCGAGCAGCACCGTCGTCATGTCACCATTGTCGATCATCGCGGCCTCGATGTGAACGCGTCGCTGGTCGCGTGCCGCACTCGATCGGGCGTGACCCGTGCTCGCCGAACTCCTGGAGTGGTCGGCTACCGAGTCGCCTGGCGGGCCATCGAAAGCAGTTGTTGCGGGTCGTCGGCGTAGACGGTGGCGATGATGTTCGCTCGCGCGGCGAGATCACGGGCGAGATCGCGGATCTCCTCCGACGCGGCCGGGTCGGCGTCGATCCCGGTCAGCAGATCGCGGGTATGGATCGCGGTAGCCTGCGCGCAGCGTCGCAGGCGTGCTTTGGCGACGGTGTCGAGCGCGGCGGGACTGAGATAACGCTGAATGTGCTCGCCGCGGTCGGTGACCTGATTGACGATCGGTTCGGTCGCCGCGTCGGTGAGCCAGCGTTCCGCGTCGGCCGTGATCTCGAAGACGAGATCGTGGTCTCGGATGTCGGTCGGATTGGCGGAGGTGGTCAGCAGGGCCATGCTCGCCCGGCCGATCGCGAGGAACCCGCTCATCGCGTGGGCGAGCAGGATATGCGGATTTGCTGTCGGCAACTGATGTAGACGTTGCCCCACGACGGTGACCCAGCAGGCGAGGTGTTCGGCTCCGGTGTCGATCGACGTCGCTGTCGGCATAGCGCGACCATACGCTGTTACCCAGGTGAGACATACGAAGAAACGCTGAAAGTTCGCCAGAAGTCGCGATTGGGCGTGCTCGCCGACCCGGCTCGCTCCGTTGCGCCGCCGCGGCAGCGCCGGAATCGGTGTCCCGATCGTCGCGTTCGTGCTGGCCTCGGACGACGATCCCAGGAGATACGAGGGCGTGGAAGGTCTTCGCCGGAGCGGGTCATCGGGGACGGAGGCCGGGGCCGTCGCGTCCGGCCTTGGGCGTTAACTGCGATTGTGCCCGTGCTCGGTTTCCGAAAGGCTGGGCCGCCGTGCCGAAATCGCATTCGCATGTGCATCCGAACGCGAGTCCGGTTGACCCATACGGCACTTCGAACTTCGGCTACCGCTCGGATACCGGCGTCCGGGTGGGCCGGTACCGACGGCCGCGGGTCCGGTGAGTGAGATTCGGGTCGTGCTGCCGTCACGTGAAAGCCAGATGCTAGCTGTCGACCGACCTTGCGTGCAGAGGCGACGCTGCGGACCGTAGCGTCGTCGCTTCGATGGCCTGTCGGCGCAGTGTTCCCGCTAGTTGGAACTCATCCTATGTTTATAAAGAGGATAGTAGTACTCTAAACCATCTACCTGCAGTTTCACTATGTGAGATCCGGGCTTCGCTTCGCCGCCGGCCCGAATCTATCCAGCGAGGGAGTGTCGCGTGCTGGAAATCGACCACTTCAGTCACGGATGGCTTACGCCCATCGTCGCCTACGTCATGTCGTTCACCGGATCATTGCTGGGACTTCGATGCGTGGCCAGATCGCGTACCGGGTCCGCACGCGACGGCTGGCTGATCGCCGCGGCGGTCGCGATCGGCGGCACCGGCATCTGGGTCATGCACTTCATCGCGATGCTCGGCTTCGCCATCGAGGGGGCGACGATCCGGTACGACGTTCCGATCACCCTGCTCAGCGCCGTGATCGCCATCGCGGTGGTGTGGATCGGACTGCGCATCGCACACCAGCGAGCGCTGGGACCGGTGGGACTGCTGGCCGGCGGCGGGGTGACCGGTCTGGGCGTCGGCGCGATGCACTACGCGGGCATGTACGCCATGAAATCCGACGCGATGATCGGCTACGACGGACGGATCGTCGCGTTGTCCATGGTGATCGCCGTCGTCGCGGCGACCGCAGCGTTGTGGTTCACGCTGCACACCCGCAGCACGCTCGTCACCGTCGGCGCGGCGGCGGTCATGGGTGTCGCGGTGTCCGGCATGCACTACACGGGCATGCTCGCGATGCATGTGCACGAAGCCGAGCACATGCACGCACCTTCCGGGGCCGGCGCGACGCAGTTGCTCACCCCGCTGATCGTGAGCATCAGCCTGGTGACGGTGCTGCTACTGCTGCACCTGGGTGTCACGGAAGTCGACGACGAGAACACCTATGTGCCGCAGGGCCGGCACGCTGCCAGTTACTGGCCGACTCGTGAGTGAACCGCCCGGGTTGCGCTTTGTCGCCGGTCGGGCCGAATGACGCGGCGAAGTTTTCACTGCCGCATGCCGGGTACGCGCGCCAAGAGCCGGTTCGCGCGGTGGCCGGCCGCTCCCAGTCGAACCAGGAGGTGGCAATGCGCATCGGGTACAAACTGGCGGCCGAGGCATTCGGTCCGAACGAGCTTGTCCGGCAAGCCGTTCGGGCGGAGGAGGCGGGTTTCGACTTCGTCGAGATCAGTGACCACTTCCATCCTTGGCTGGACAACCAGGGGCACTCGCCGTTCGCCTGGACCGTGCTCGGAACCATCGCGGCGAAGACCGAGCGGATCGAACTCGCGACCGGAGTGACCTGCCCGATTCTGCGATACCACCCCGCGATCGTCGCGCAGGCGGCAGCCACTCTGGCGATCTTGTCCGGCAACCGCTTCACCCTCGGTGTCGGTTCTGGTGAACGTCTCAACGAGCATGTCGTCGGCCGGGAATTCCCGCCCGTACGCATCCGGCATCGCATGCTGCGCGAGGCCATCGAGATCATCCGCTTGCTCTGGAGCGGCGGCTATCACTCCTACGAGGGGGAGTTCCTGAGCCTTTCCGACGCACGGGTCTTCGATCTGCCCGAGACCCTCCCGCCTATCGCCGTCGCGAGCGGTGGGCCGGAGGCGGCCGGTATCGCCGCGGAACTCGGCGACGGCCTGTTCGCGACCGAGCCCGAGTCCGAAATCGTCGAGCGCTACCGCGCGGCCGGCGGCGCGGGCCCTCGATACGCGGAAGTCGGCATGGCGTGGGCGCCCGACGAGGAGACGGCGGCGAAGGCGGTGCTCGATACGACCCGCTGGGCCCTGACCGGCTGGAAGGTGATGAGCGAGTTGCCGAACCCGGTCAATTTCGCCGCCGCGACCACCACCGTCCGGCTGGAAGACGTCCTCGACAACTTCGCCTGCGGCCCGGACCCGGCCCGCTATCTCGATGCCGCCCAGCAGTACACCGATGCGGGCTTCGACCATCTCGTGATGCAGAACGCCGGCCCCGACCCCGACGGCTTCCTGGACTTCTACCGCCGTGAACTCGACAAGCCTCTCCGCGCACTGACCCCGAGCGTCTGAGCGCGAAACTTCCATCACCGACGGGCGCGCGGTGGTTGTCGGGATGTTCCGTCGCGCCGTGCACGTCGCGGGTGGGCAGCCGCTCACGCCCGCCGGCGTGCGGCGCATGTCCGGCTTATTCCGCGCGCAACGCGTTGCCCGCGACGAGGTGTTGCATCGGAAGGCAAAGTGAGCGCGGTCAGGTCGGTCGAGTGGTCGTTCCACGGATCGTGGTGAACAGGCGCAGGCAGCGCTGGGTCATGTCCTCGGGCGTGTGATCGGGATGGTCGCTCCACCACGAGATGGTGGTGGACACGATGCTGAACCACAGCGCCAGCAGCAGCGAGTGATCGCCGGGATCGGAGCTGCCCGCATCGGCCAGAATCTCCGATACTCCTGCCGAGCCCATGCCGTTCAAGGCGTCCTGGTAATGCCGGGCCACCGCGAAGGCCGCGCCCGGACGTGGCAGTGTGGGGTCGTAGACGATCTTCCAGTTCTGGGTGCGTCCGTCCAGTGCGTGGAAGATCCCGGTCAGTGTCGCCAGCGCCCGGTCGTGCGCACCATGCGTGGACTGGGCCGCTGCGACCGCGTCGACCAGGCTCTTCCCGGCGCGGTGCACGCAAGCCGCGTGCAGTGCGTCGCGGGAGCCGAAGTAGGCGTACACGAGCGGCTTGGAAACGCCTGCGGCCGAGGCGATTTCGGCGACCGAAGCCTTGGCGTAGCCGCGTTCGCCGAATTCGGTGGTGGCGATGTCGAGGATCTGCTCTTCCCGCAGCTCGCGCGGCACGCCCTTGGTGCCCGGCCTGCTCACCGGTCCTCCCGGGTGGCCCGGTGTACGACCGGGTCGATCAGCACACCGGGATTGAGGATGCCCGCGGGATCGAGTGCCGATTTGGCCGCGCGCAGCGCCGCGGCGAAAGGTTCGGGTCGCTGGCGGTCGTACCAGGGGCGATGGTCGCGGCCGACGGCATGATGGTGCGTGATTGTCGCGCCGTTGCGGTGCAGCGCCTCCGACACGGCCGTCTTGATCTCGTCCCATTGCTCGACGGTCCGTCCCCACCGGCCCGCGGCGTAGATGCCGAAGTACGGCGCGGGTCCGTCCGGATAGACATGGGTGAACCGGCAGGTCGTGACACCGGTCACGCCGGCGGATCGGAACGCGTCCGTGGTCGCTTCCTGCACCGCCGCTCGCAGGGCCTCGAAACGGTCCCAGGTGCAGGCTGTTTCGAAGGTCTCGACGATCATGGATTGGGCGGCGAGTGCGTCGCGCTGGTAGGGCATGCGGAGGAACGCCGAGCGCCACGCGTCGGCCGCGCCCGTGCGCGCCGAGTCTTCGGCCGAATCGGTGGTGCGGACCCCGTCCGGAATCGTGCCGCCGTGCTCGCGGCAGATCTGCACCGCACGACGCATCGGCTCGTCGACGGGATGGTCGGCGGACTCGAAGCCGAGGACGAGCACCCCGCCCGCCGCGCTGGTGCCCGCGTTGATGAACGCCTCCACCGCATCCAGCAGCCGGCAGTTCGCCGGATACAACGCGGACTGGGCGATGGCGCGCGTCGCGGCCACGGCCGCGCCGTAGTCGCCGAACACCACCGACGCCCCGGACCGCCACCGCGGACGATCCTGCAAGCGCATCCACGCTTCGGTGATGACGCCGAGGATGCCCTCCGAGCCGAGGAACATCCGATCGGGTGACGGACCCGCGCCGGACGCGGGCAGCCTGCGGGATTCGCTGATCCCGGCCGGTGTGACCACCCGCAGCGATTCGACCATGTCGTCGATGTGGGTGTAGACGGTCGCGTAGTGCCCGCCCGCCCGGGTGGCCAGCCAGCCACCGAGTGTGGAGAACTCGAACGACTGCGGAAAGTGCCGCAGCGTCAAGCCATCCGGCCGCAATGCCGCTTCCAGCGCCGGGCCGAGTATGCCCGCTTGGATTCGTGCGGCTCGGCTGGTGCGGTCGAGTTCGACGATCCGATTCAGGCGGCCGGTGTCCAGCGACACCGACCCGGCATAGGCGTCGGCGCCGCGGAGTTCGACACCACCCACCACCGACGTTCCGCCGCCGAACGGCACCACGGCGACGCCCGCGCTCGCGCACCAGTCCAGGATGTCGAGGACGTCCCGCTCGGTCCGCGGCCGCAACACCTGGTCGGGTACGTGGTCGACGCGGCTGAGCAGATTGCGCACCACATCGCGGAATGCCTGCCCATGGCCGTGTGCGACCCGGTCGCCGAGGTCTTCGGAGGCCAAGGGGGTCAACGCATCCGGCACCCGGACGCGTGGCGCAGGCACGCTCAACGACGTCAGCTCCGGCGCCTCGTGCACGGTCAACTCGGCTTTCGGCAGCAGTGCCGCCACGCGTTCGGTCAGGACCTTCCGCTCGGTCCCGGTGACCGCGTCCTCCCGGTTGCCCCAACCCCACCACGATTTCGTCGCCATCGCTCCGCTCCATCCGCTGAATTGACTCAAGGGTAAATTACCTGACGATCAATTGACGGCGAATGCTCGAGGTCGCGGGCGGCCGACGCCGCGCCGCGACTACCGGACCAGTGCGTTGTTCCGCGTGACGATCAACGGATCGCTCGGCGTGAAGGGCAGGTCGGGAAGAGCGTCCAGGGCGACGCCGAACGTCGCGGCGAGCACTTTCCTGGAATAGGCGCTCATCGAGGCGCGGTAGCCGATGTCCGCGGGCGTGGGTTGGTCGAAGAAGATCAGCAAGTGGATCTCGGGGGAGTCGACGACTTCGATGTGGTGCGGGTAGGCGCGCGGGACGAAGTACACCTCGCCTTCGCGCACGATGTAGGTGTCCAAAGTGCCGTCCGGATCCATGATCGTCATTCGCGCCGAGCCGCGATGGACGTAGCCCATTTCGGCGGTCACCGGATGCCAGTGCGGTTCGCGCATGCCGTCTTCGCGCACCCGCAGCGAGTACATCGAGATGTCACGCAATGCGGGCCAGAACTGGGCGCGTGCGGTGCGCGCGGAACCGACCGGCGAGTCCACGGGGGCGGGCATCGCCTCGATCGCGAAGTGGTGCGGATCGCCGTAGTGGGCGGTGCACGGGATGTCGGGCTCGCCCTCGCGTTGTACGACGAGTTTTGCGGTGGTGTCGCGCCGGATCTTCGCGAAGTCTTCGGCGGGCAGGTCGTAGGTGTTGCCGAGCACCGAATCGGTCATCGCGCCGAGACTCGCGCTGAGTCCGAAGTCCTCCGGTCGTTCGTGGCGGAAGGCGAGGATGAACTCGGCCTCGACATCGCCGACGTTCTCCACGTGATGCAGCGCGCCGGAGTCGATGTGGAACATCTCGCCCGCGCTCACCAGGAACGAGGAGAATCTGCTGCCGTCGTCCAAGACCGAGACCAATGCCCGGCCCGCGGTGCAATAGGTGAGTTCGGTGGCGTTGGCATGCCAGTGCGGTTCGCGGATCGCGCCGGGCGCGAGCGTCAGGCGTTTGATCGAGAGCCCGCTGAGGATCGGGAAACTGTCGGCGGTGAGCCGGGTGAGCGAGCCCAGTTCGCTGCGGTGGATCCGCTCACCCTTCCGCAGGGAGGCCACATGGATCGATTGTGTCTGCACGGTTGCTCCTCGCTCGCGGTCGAAGGATCGGTGTCGCGCGATCGCGCCGGTATCGGCGCATGGCAGCTCGGGGAGACCGCGCCACACACGTCATAGCAGAAAGCTTTGCGTAGTGATTTACGACACAATCAGCAGTGCTGATGGGTGCTGCCCAAACGAATGTTTTTCACATCACACCATGTCATAGCCCAATACGGGTGCGGGTAATCCTGGGACCTTTAACACCCTCGGCGCGCCGATCCGATCGGTGTTCGCTAAGGTCCGTTCTGCACGCTCGGGTCATGGTTCACGCATTTGAGGCACCGCTTCTGGCTCCATAGCCGGAGCGGACGATGATCGACCAGAGAGTGAACTCGCCGCCGCATGACCCCGACACGCCGTTCTGCACGTCGCACCCAGCACTCACGAGCACGCAATCTTCTGTTCCCGCAACTGCTCACGGCCGCGGTCGACACGGCGTTCGACTCGGCGGCCCTCCGGTATAATCCCACCGGCGATCCCGCGGATCAGCGTGAGCTCAGCTACCGGGAATTGGACGAGATGTCCTCGCGATGGGCCCGCTACCTGATCGGGTTCGGCGTGGGGCCGGGAGACTTCGTCGCGGTGGCCGTCACCCGCTCGATCGAGTCGGTGCTCGCGGTATGGGCGGTCGCGAAGACCGGCGCCACGTACGTGCCCGTCGATCCCGCCTATCCGGCGGATCGGATCGCGCACATGATCGCCGACTGCGGCGCCGTCGTCGGCCTCACCACCTCGGCGCATCGCGCGGCGCTCGTCGCACCCGGCATGACGTGGATCGAACTCGATTCCGAAGCGCACGGGGAGAAGGTCGCCGCCGCGCCCGGCCATTCGATCTGCTACCTGGACCGGCTTCGTCCCCTCACCGAACAGCACCTCGCCTACCTGATCTACACCTCCGGCTCGACGGGCAAGCCGAAAGGCGTCGCGGTCACCCATGCCGGTCTCGCGGGCCTGGTCGAGCACGAGATCGCCGCCCGGGCGGTGAGCCGGGCATCGCGCGTCTCGCATCTGTGCACGCCGAGCTTCGACTTCTCGGTGATCGAGATGCTGCTCGCCTTCTCGGCGGGCGCGACGCTGGTCGTGGCGCCCCCCACGGTGTTCGGCGGCGCCGAACTGGCCGACCTGCTGCGGCGCGAGCGGGTCACGCATCTGTGCATCACCCCGGGAGCTCTGGAATCCATCGATCCGGCCGGGCTCGACGACCTCGGGGCCATCTTGTGCGGCGGGGAGCGGGTGGGCCCCGAGCTGGCCGCCCGGTGGGCGACCGGCGGCCGGTCCTTCTATATCGTCTACGGCCCCACCGAGACCACCATCTTCGCCACCGGCACCGAGGCGCTGTGTGCGGGCGGCGCGACCCATATCGGCACTCCGGTCCCGGGGCTGGGCGTCCACGTGCTGGACGCCCGGCTGCGGATGGTGCCCACCGGCGTGATCGGCGAGCTGTATCTGTCCGGACCGGCGCTGGCGCAGGGGTACCTCGGACGCCCCGGGCTGACCGCGGACCGATTCGTCGCCAATCCGTTCGCGGCGGTACCCGGCTCCCGCATGTATCGCACCGGCGATCTGGTGCGGCGCGACTCGGCGGGACACCTCGAACACCACGGACGGGTGGACTTCCAGGTCAAGATCCGAGGGCTGCGGATCGAACTCGGCGAGATCGACAACGCGCTGACCGCCCACCCCGACGTCGACTACGCCGCGACACTCGGCACGACACTGCCGTCCGGCGCCACCGCGCTGGTCTCCTACGTGCTGCCCCGAGCGGCGACCGGCCCGGACGGCAGCGGCCGGGTGGCGCTGGACACCGCCGAATTGACCGATCTCCTGGCGAAAACCCTTCCGGCATACATGCTTCCGGCCGCGATCACGGTGCTCGACGAACTCCCGCTGACGCCGGTCGGCAAGCTGGATCGCGCCGCGCTGCCGGAGCCGGTGCTCAATACCAGGCAGTTCCGTGCGCCCGCGACGCCGACCGAGCAGGTGGTCGCCGACGTCTTCGCCGCGCTGCTCCTCCCGCCGGGCGACTGCGAAACCGCCCGGGTCGGTGCCAACGACGACTTCTTCGAATTGGGCGGCAATTCGCTGATCGCGACGCAGGCCGCGGCGCGGCTCGGTACCACGCTGGGCGTCCGCGTTCCGGTCGCGCTGTTGTTCGAGGCCTCGGTGGTGGCGAAACTGGCCGAACGCCTGAACGAACTGGCTCGAGTCACCCACCCGGCGCCGCGACCGATGGCGCGACCGGACCGGGTGCCGCTGTCGTACGCACAGCGCCGGATGTGGTTCCTCAATCGGTTCGACCCGGCCGCAGCGAGCAACAACATCCCACTGGCGGTGCGGTTGAGCGGACAGCTGGACGTGGACGCGCTGCGGGCGGCGATCCGGGATCTGGTCGAGCGGCACGAGGTGCTGCGGACCAGCTATCCGGAGCGCGACGGGACGGGCAGCCAGCGGGTGCACGCGCTGTCGGAGCCGGGCGCGGTGCCCGAGCTGCCGGTGCTCGACGTCGCCGAAGCCGAGGTCCTCGAGCGCACGGTGGCCGCGGTGGTCGAGGGCTTCGATGTCACCGCCGCGCCGCCGCTGCGGTTGCGTCTGCTGCGTTCGAGCGAGTCCGAGCACGTGCTGGTCGGCGTGGTCCATCACATCGCCGCCGACGGCGCTTCGATGGGCCCGCTGACCGCCGATCTCATGAGCGCCTACTCGGCCAGGACCGAGGGCCACGCTCCCGCTTGGCAGCCGCTGCCCTTGCAGTACGCGGACTACACGTTGTGGCAGCGCGAGATGCTCGGCGCCGAGAGCGATCCGGACTCGACACTCGCCCGCCAGCTCGGTTTCTGGCGGCAGCGGCTGGCGGACCTGCCGGAACGACTGGACCTACCCGCCGACCGGCCGCGCCCCGCGGTGTTCTCCGGTCGCGGCGCCACCCACGAATTCAAGATCGACGCGACGGTGCACGCCGCACTGAACCGGCTGGCGCACCGCCACGACGCGACGTTGTTCATGGTCGCGCACGCCGCGTACACGGTCTTGCTGGCCCGGCTGTCGAACACCCGTGACATCACCGTCGGCGCGCCGGTGGCCGGTCGTGGCGAGGCCACGGTGGACGGCCTGATCGGCATGTTCGTCAACACTCTCGCGCTGCGTACCGAGATCGACCCCGGCCACAGCTTCACCGAGCTGCTCGAGCAGGTGCGCAGGCGGGACATCGAGGCCTTCGGCCACGCCGACGTGCCGTTCGAACGCCTGGTGGAGGTGCTCGACCCGGTGCGGTCGAGCGCGCATCACCCGCTGTTCCAGACCATGCTGACCTTCCAGAACTTCGCGCCGACGGCACTGGAACTGCCCGGGCTGCGGGTTTCCGCGGTGGACTTCGCGCTACCGCTGGCGAAATTCGACCTTGAGCTGACCATGGTGCCGCACGAGGACGAGCGGACGCCGCTGGGCATATCGGCGGCGTTCACCTATTCCGCCGACCTGTTCGACGAGGCCACGGTGGCTGGATTCGCCCGGCGGCTGTGCGTGATCCTCGCGGCCGTCGCGGATTCGGCGGATCTGGCGGTCGGGGAGATCGACTTGCTCGATTCCGCGGAGCGCACCGCGATTCTGAACGGGTGGAACGACACCCGGCACCCGGTCGCGGCGGGGCTGGTGCTCGACGGGTACCGGCGTGCGGTGGCCCGGCACCCGGACGAGATAGCGGTGGTCCACGCGGATACGCAGTTGACCTACCGCGAATTCGACGAGCGGGTCAACCGGGTCGCCCGGGTACTCGTCGACCACGGCGTCGGCGCGGAAACCCTTGTGGCGCTTGCGGTCCGGCGGTCGGTGGATCTCGTGGTGGGCATGTACGCGATCCTCACCGCCGGTGGCGCGTACGTACCGCTCGACCCCGATCACCCCGCCGAGCGGATCGCGCACGTGCTCGAGGTCGCGAAACCGGTCTGCGTGCTCACCACTTCCGCCGACGCGATCCCGATACCCGATCATGTCGCCGTCCTGTCCCTGGACGTCCTCGGCGCGGATCAGCGCTCAGGAGCTGCGATTCGTTCCGACGAACTGAGGCGGGCGGTGCTGCCGCAGCACGCCGCCTATGTGCTCTTCACGTCCGGTTCGACCGGGCGTCCGAAGGGTGTGGCGGTCTCGCACGCCGCGATCGACAACCAGATCGAGTGGATGCTCGCCCAGTACCCCATGGGCCCGCGGGACGTATACCTGCAGAAGACCGCGGCGACCTTCGACGTCTCCTTGTGGGGCTACCTGATGCCGTTGCGCGCGGGCGCGAAACTCGTGCTCGCCGACCACGACGGGCACCGTGACGCCGCCTACCTCGCCGCGGCCGTCGCCGCGCACCGTGTGACGGTCACCGATTTCGTGCCCTCCATGTTGACCGAGTTCGCCGCCCACGCGACGGCGGGAAGTCTCGCGACACTGCGGGATCTGTTCGTCATCGGGGAAGCTCTGCCGCCGGAGACCGTGCGCGCGGTCCGCGCGGTCTCCGGCGCACAGGTGCACAACCTGTACGGACCCACCGAGGCGGCGGTCTCGGTGACCTACCAGCGCGCCGGAACGGGCGAGGGTGTGACGGTGCCGATCGGGCAGCCGCAGTGGAATACCCAGGTCTACGTGCTGGATTCGCGCCTGCGGCCGGTTCCGGCCGGGGTACCGGGCGAGCTGTACCTGGCCGGGCGACAGCTGGCCCGCGGATACCTGCGACAAGCGGCGCTGACCGCAGACCGTTTCGTCGCCAACCCGTTCGACCGCGGAACCAGGATGTACCGCACCGGCGACCTGGCGGTCTGGCGTGCGCCTCGCGCAAACGAGCCGCAACGCCTGGAATACCTCGGGCGCACCGACTTCCAGGTGAAATTCCGCGGCCAACGCATCGAACTCGGTGAGATCGAGACGGCGCTGCTCGCGCAGCCGTCGGTGAGCCAAGCGGTCGCGGCGGTGGTGGCATCGCCGTCGGGAGATCGGCTGGCGGCCTATGTCGTCGCGCGTCCGGGGCAGGTCATCGATCGTGGCGAACTCATTGCCGGGATGTCGGCGGTCCTGCCCGCGTACATGATCCCGTCCGCGCTGGTGGAGCTGGCGGCGCTGCCGCTGAACGCGAGCGGGAAACTCGATCGCAAAGCGCTGCCCGAGCCCGCCATCGAGACCACGGCGTTCCGAGCGGCGCGCAACCCCGCCGAACAGGCCGTCGCGCAAGTGTTCGCCGAACTGCTCGGCGTCGAGCGAGCGGGCATCGACGACGACTTCTTCGTGCTCGGCGGCAATTCGCTGCTCGCCACCCGGGCCGTCGCACGGGTGAACGAGGCGCTCGGATCGCGGGTCACCGTGCGGGATCTGTTCGAGGCGCCCGTGGTGTGGGCACTCGCCGCGCGGGTGGTCGCCGGTGGGGCGGGCGTGGCTCGCGCGCCCTTGGCGCGAGTGCGACGACCGGATCGCATTCCGCTGTCGCTGGCGCAGCAGCGGATGTGGTTGCTCAACCGCCTCGAGCCGGACTCGCCCGCCTACAACATGCCCTTCGCCGTCCGGCTGACCGGCACTCTCGATCTGCCCGCGCTGCGCCACGCGCTCGCCGACGTGATCGAACGGCACGAGGTGCTGCGCACCCGCTACCCGGTCGACGCCGACGGACAGCCGTATCAAGAGATCCTTCCGACCGATGCGGTCCTTCCCGGCGGCATCGTGATCGAGCAGGGTGTCACGGATGCCGCGGCCATGGTGGACGCGCTGATGTCCGCGGGCTTCGACGTGACCGCGGACGCGCCCGTGCGGCTGCGGCTGTTCACCTCGGGCCCCGATCATCTGCTCGTCATCGTGACCCACCACATCTCGGCGGACGGGTCGTCGCTCGCGCCGCTGGCCCGTGACCTGGTGACCGCCTACGTGGCCAGGCTCGGCGGCGGCGCGCCGGACTGGTCGCCCCTGCCGGTGCAGTACGCCGATTACGCGATCTGGCAGCACGGCACGATCGGATCCGAGGACGACGAGGATTCCGTTGCGGCGCAACAGCTGTCGTATTGGCGCGGGCAGCTGTCCGGGCTCACCGGACCGCTGGAACTGCCAGCCGATCGCCCGCGCTCGTCGACAGCCTCGACGCGCGGTGCCTCGACCGGCTGCACGATCCCGGCGCGGGTCCACGAGCGGCTGACCGGAATCGCGCGCGAGCACAACGCGACGCTGTTCATGGTGGTGCACGCGGCCCTCGCCACGCTGATCGGACGCCTCTGCGGCGCCACGGACGTCGTCATCGGGACCCCGGTGGCCGGGCGGGGCGAACGTGCGCTGGACGACCTGGTCGGGATGTTCGTCAACACGCTGGCGTTGCGCGTCGACGTCGACCCCGACGTGCGGTTCCACGATCTCGTCGAGCGCTCCCGTGAAGTCGCCGTCTCGGCCTTCGCCAACGCGGACGTTCCTTTCGAGCGAGTGGTCGAGGAGGCCGATCCCGCGCGCACCGGAGCGCGCACCTCGCTATTTCCGGTGATGCTGTCGTTCCAGAACCTCGAGCAGCCCACCCTGGAGTTGCCGGATCTGGCGGTCACCGCCGTCGACAACGGTGAGATCACGGCCAAATTCGATGTGCAAGTGGTCGTCGAGCCGCGGGCGTGCGGCGACGGCCGGACGGAATCGGCGGTCACCTTCATCTACGCCACGGACCTGTTCGACGAATCGACCGTCCGCGCCTTCGCGCGCCGGTTCGAGCGCATCGTGTCCGCGGTCGCCGAAGATCCCTCGGCGCGGGTGTGGGACATCGACATCCTCGACGAGAACGAACACTGCCCGGCGGTCGCGCACGAGGAGCGGGCCGGGACCGAACCGGTGGCGACCCTCCCCGGGCTGATCGGCGAGCAGGCGCGGCGCAGGCCGGAGGCGGAGGCCGTCCGGTTCGGTACCGCCACACTGAGTTTCGGCGCGTTGTACAAGCGCGCGAATCGAATTGCCCGCGCGCTGATCGCCGCCGGAGCGGGCCCGGAAACCCTCGTCGCCGTGGCGGTCCCGCGCACCGAGGACCTACCGGCTGCGTTGCTCGGAGTGCTGGCCGCCGGTGCCGCGTACCTGCCGATCGACCTCGGCTATCCGGCGCAGCGGCTGGCGTTCGTGCTCGCCGACGCGGCACCGGTGTGCCTGCTGACCACCGCCGCCGAGCGCTCCGGCATCCCGGACACCGACCTGCCCACCGTGCTGCTGGAGCAGACGGCGGAGTTCGCCGACGATCCGATCACGGACGCCGACCGGGTGTCGCCGCTGCTGCCGGACAATCTCGCCTACGTCATCTACACCTCGGGTTCGACGGGCGTGCCGAAGGGTGTCGGCGTGACGCATCGCAATGCGGTGCGACTGTTCACCGAGGCGCGGCCGCTGTTCGAATTCGGCGAGCACGACGTCTGGACGTTGTTCCACTCCTTCGCGTTCGACTTCTCGGTGTGGGAGCTGTGGTGCGCGCTCGTGACCGGCGGCACCGTCGTCGTGGTCGACTACGCGACCTCGCGCTCACCGGAACTGTTCCGCGAGTTGCTGATTCGCGAGCACGTAACGGTGCTGAACCAGACGCCGTCGGCATTCTGTCAACTGGTCGAAGCCGATCGGGACGCCTCGGCCGCGTCCGGCGAATTCGCGCTGCGGTATGTGATCTTCGGCGGTGAGGCGCTGGATCTGCGGCACCTGCGACGCTGGCGTGAGCGTCGTCCGGGGCAATCGCCGCGACTGGTCAACATGTACGGCATCACGGAGACCACCGTGCACGTCTCCTTCCTGGACGTCGGCGCGGAACTGATGGACAGCCCGGCCAGCTTGATCGGACGAGCGCTGCCCGGGCTGGATACGCACGTGCTGGACATCCGTCTGCGACCGGCGCCGGTCGGCACGCCCGGTGAGATCTATGTCGCGGGCGGTCAGCTCTCCCGCGGCTACGTGGGGCGGCCCGGGCTCACCGCGACGCGGTTCGTCGCGAATCCCTTCGGGCCGCCGGGATCGCGGATGTACCGCTCGGGTGACCTCGCGCGCTGGAACCGGTTCGGCGGCGACGCCGGGCTCGCCTACTCCGGTCGCGGCGACCAGCAGGTGCAGTTGCGCGGGTTCCGTATCGAACTCGGGGAGATCGAATCGGCGCTGGTGCGGTGTTCCGGCGTGCGTCAGGCCGTCGCGCTGGTCCGGACCGATCCGACGCTCGGTGACCAGCTCGTCGGCTATGTCCTGCCCGAGCCGGGGGCGCGGCCGGACCCGGCCGAGTTGCGTGATCAGGTGGCCGAACACCTGACCGGCTACATGGTGCCCGCCGCGATCGTGGTGATCGACGCCATCCCGTTGACCCCCAACGGCAAGCTCGACAAGCGGGCGTTGCCCGCGCCGGCGTTCCGCACGCGCGAGTTCCGCGCTGCTGTCACTCCCGTGGAGGCGACCGTCGCGGCCGCCTTCGCCGCGGTGCTCGGCGCCGAGCGCTTCGGCATGGACGACAACTTCTTCGAGCACGGCGGCAACTCACTGCTCGCCGCGAAGCTGACTCTGCGGCTGTCGTCCGCGCTGGGCACCCGGATTCCGGTGATGCGGGTGTTCACCGCGCCCACACCCGCGGAACTGGTCGCCGACCTGGCCCGCCGGGCGAGCGGCGAAGTCCGGACCGAGGGGGCCTTCGACATGCTGCTGCCGCTGCGTCCCGGCGGTTCGGCCGCGCCGCTGTTCTGTGTGCATCCCGTGTCGGGCATCTCCTGGTCGTATGCGGGCCTCGCCGCCTACCTCGACCCGGAACGGCCGCTCTACGGCCTGCAAACGCCCGCACTGGCCGGCGATGAGGTGATGCCGGATTCGATCGAGGAATGGGCCCGCCGCTACCTGGAGCTGATCCGCGCGAAACAACCGACCGGTCCTTACCATCTGCTCGGCTGGTCCTTCGGCGGCGTCATCGCGCACGAGATGGCGGTCCAACTGCAACGCGAAGGCGAGCGAGTCGCGCTGCTCGCGGTGATGGACAGCTACATGGCGGATCCGCCCGGCACGCCGGCGGGTGACGCGGGCCAGGTTCCGGTGGCCGAGTTGATCGGCGGTCTGCTGGGTGAGCAGGCGGGCGACCTCGGCAATGTCGCGGAGGTGGACTGGGGCGCGCTGCCGCAGAAGATGACCGAACTTCCGGAGCCGTTCGCGTCGTTCGGCTCCGACCGCGTCACCCGGATCCTGGACGCGGCGGTGCATTCGGTGGCGCTCCGCGGCGCCTACGTCCCGCCGGTGTACCGGGGCGATGTCCTCTATTTCACCGCCGCGCTCGACGATCCGACCGGCTGTGTCGGCGCGTCGTTGTGGAACGAGGTCGTCGACGGCAGCGTGCACAACCATCCCGTGTCGACGACGCACTGGCGGATGACCGTCGCGTCCGGCCTGGCCGAGATCGCCGCGGTGCTGACCCGCGCGTGGCGAGCGGGCGAGCATGGCGGGGAGGACTCGGTCAGCCGGTGAACCAGCGGTGCAGCCTGGCCTCGGCGGCGGCGGCCTTCTCCCGGGCGAGTTCCACCGAGGGCACGGTGAACGGTGCGACCGGCGCGGGACCGGAGAGGAAATCGGCGTCCACTTTGCCGACCAGCCCGCCGCCGAACTCGATGTGGCAGGTGCCCCGCCCGCGGTACTGCTCCTGCGGCGCCGAGCCGCCGAACCCCGCCTCGATGCCCGCGGCGACCGTACGGGCGGCGTCCTCGGCGAACACGCCCGCGCGTGGGACCGGTGCGTCGGCGCAGTCGCCGAGGGCGTAGACGCCCGGATACGGCGTCTCGAGGGTGTGCGGGTCCACGGCGATCCAGCCGTCGGTCCCGCCCTCGGTGAGCCCCGACGCCTCGACGACCGCGGGAACCCGGTGCTTCGGGATTCCGATGAACAGGTCGTAGGGCTCGTCTCCCGTCCTGGTGACCGCCATGTGGCGGTCCGGGTCGAGCGCGTGCACCCGGCGTCCCGGCGAATACGCGATGCCACGCCGGGCCAGCGCTTCGACGATGGCGGCGGAGGTGTCCGCGGACACCGGGATCGGCGCGTCCATCGGGGTGAGCAATCGCATGTGGGTGCGGTCCCGGACCCCGCGCCTGGTGAGCGCTTCGTGCAGGAGCATCGCGCCTTCGTAGGGCGCGGGCGGGCACTTGAACGGGACGCTCAGCACCGCGAGGACGACGGCTCCGCCGTCGAAGCCCGCCAGGCGTTCGCGCAATCGGCGGGCGCCGTCGATCGAGTAGTACTCGTAGCCGTCCTCGACGAAGCCGGGGGTCGCGCCGGGGTCGTAGTCGGCGCCCAGCGCGACGACGAGGATGTCGGGGTCGTACACCGCCTGGTCGGTGCGGACGCGGCGGGTTCTCGGGTCGATCTCGGTGACCTCCTCCTGCCGGAATTCGACGCGCGGATGGGTGAAGCGGGAGTACGGCACCCGCGCCGTCTCCGGCGGCAGGTCACGGAACAGAATGTCCAGTTTGGCGAAGCCGAAGGTGAAGGAGTCGTTTCGGTCGATGATGACGACACGGAACTCGTCGGCCGGCGAACCCGACAGACGGGTGGCCAGCTCCAACCCTCCGAACCCCGCACCGAGAATGAGCACGGTTCGCATACGCCGATTCTTCCCCCGGCGACGCCGCCGAGTCGAGGGTGCTTCCAGGCCTGCCGACGGCCGAGTCCCGGTCCGCCGACAGGGCCCGCCGTGGCCGGAGTGCCCTGCGTTCGGTGACCTTCGGCCATCATCTGTACCGACGCTTCGCGCGATGCTGGAAAGACGAAGCGACTCGAATGAGCATCCCCATGACAGAACTACGACCCCTCGATTCCGGCTTCATGGAACTGGAGGACTCCGACCGGCATATCAGTCTCGGCATCGGCGCGGTGGCGATCATCTCCGGTGCCCCGCCGAGCAGGTCCGAGTTGAGCGGCGTAGTCGCCAAGGGCGTGCAGCGGAACGCGCGCTTGCGCCAGAAGGTGCGGCGGGCGCCGCTCGACCTGGCCACGCCGGTGTGGGAAGACGACCCCAATTTCGATCTCGCACACCATATTCGGTGGACCGCCCTGCCCACGCCCGGTGACGAGGCCGCGTTGTGCGAATTGGTGGCGACGGAACTCGAGGAGCGACTCGATCGCGACCATCCGCTGTGGCAGTGCGTCGTCGTCGAACACCTCGCGGCGGACCGCTGGGCACTGGTGGTCAAAGCGCATCACAGCCTGGTGGACGGCGTATCCGGCATCTCGGTGTTTCGGAGTTTCTGCGATGCGGTGGCCGAGGAGCCGAACGACCCGGTGACCGAGCCACCGAGCCGTACCAAGGTGCGCAGGCCGGATCCGGTTCGAGAACTGTCGCGGCTACCCGTCGTCGTGCCGCGGTCGGTGGTCGCCATGACGCGCGGTCTGGCGCCGCTGCTGTCCGCCGTCGTGTCGCCGGCCACCGAGTGCTCGCTGAACGGCCCCATCGGTCGCCAGCGCCGATATGTCGTGGCCCGGGCCGCCCTGTCTGATGTCCACGAGATCGGCGCGGTGTTCGGCGTCACGGTCAACGATGTCGTCCTGGCCGCGGTCGCCGCCGCTTATCGGGAACTGCTGGTCGGCCGCGACGAACGGCCGTCTCCGGACAAACTGCGTATTCTCGTCCCGATCTCCATGCGCTCCGAACAAGCGAAATACACAATGGACAACCGAGTTTCGGCGGTGCTGCCGTTCCTGCCGATCGAGGTCGCCGACCCGGTGGAGCGGCTGAGGGCGATCCGGGAACGGATGAACCGGCACAAGTCGGGAGGCGAAGCGCAGGCGGAGAAATCGGTGCTCGCGCTGGCGGGCTTGCTGCCGTTCGCGCCCCTGGCGTGGAGTCTTCGTCTGCTGGCCCGGTTTCCGCAACGAACCGTGGGGGCGCTGGTGACGAATGTGCCCGGCCCGCGCGAACAGCTGACCGTGCGCGGGCGTGTGGTCTCGGAACTTCTGCCTGCCATGCCGATCGCCATGCGGTTGCGCACGGCGGTCGCGGTCCTCAGTTATGCGGGCCACCTGACCTTCGGCATCACCGGAGACTATGACACCGCTCCCGATATCGCCGTGCTCGCCGAAGGCATCGAGCGGGAGATCCGGCGGCTGCGGGAGCGGGCCGGGATTCGGCGACCGTCCCGGCCCGAAGTGACCCGACCGTGACGCGCCTTCTCGGCGGTGCGGCCCGAGCCGCCGGGACCGGCTGCGCGAAGAGGACGGATCGGGGACTTTCTGCCCTGTCCGGCAGTAGGACTCGGTGATGATATGGGAGGCCGTGGTGTCGAGTGAAGACCGGAGAGCGAGGTTGTCGGCAGGTGGATACACGCGCGATGTGCCCCGGCCCGAGATCATGATCGCCTCGAACGGCCGTGTCGCGGACCACGGCGTCGCGGGACGCACAATGGTCGAGATCGATCGCGAGGAGGCGCTGCGGCTGCTGGCCGGCGTCGCCTACGGACGCGTGGTGTTCACTCGCGACGCACTGCCCGCGATTCGCCCGGTCAACCATTTCGTCGACGGCGGTGTGGTCATCGTGCGTACTCGGGTCACCTCACGGCTCACCGACACCGTCCGTGCCGATCCGTCCGTCGTCGTGGCGTACGAGGCCGACGACATCGACGCGGTGAGCCATGTGGGCTGGTCGGTCGTCGTGACCGGCCTCGCGCGTACGGTCACCGACCCCGAACGGATCGCGCGCTATACGCGGCTGCTGCGCCCGTGGGGCGATGGGCTCATGGACACCGTCATCGCCATCGAACCCACGATCGTGACGGGTGTCAGACTGCTCGGCGAGCAGGGATAGGTCGCCGTAGCGAAGCGCAACAGGTCGGTGATCCGAAGCCGGTCACCGCGAACAATTGCGGGTCCGCGCAGGACGTCTGTGATCAAATGAGGTGGATGTTGCGGCGTTCCCTTCCGACCGCCGGTGGTTGTCCGACGGCGGGTCGGGGCGGGGCGCGTGGCCGATTCGGCCACCGGACCAGAACACCAGGCAGGTGGCCCGGGAAGTCGCCCGCCGACAGATCGCCGACGCCAGGGCGCTGCTCGGTTCCGGCACGGCGACCGCCGCCGTAGCCGAGTGGCTCGGGCCCCGGCTCTCGGCCGAGACCGGGACGGAACCGAGACATGAGCATCGAGAGTTCTTCGGTATCGCAGGCCAGGCCGAATTCCGTTCTGGTACTGGGTGTACTGGCCGCCGGCCAATTCCTGATGACGCTCGACAGCTCGGTGATGAACGTGTCGATGGCGACCGTGGCCCAGGACGTCGGTACGACGATCACCGGAATCCAGACCGCGATCACCCTCTACACATTGGTGATGGCGACGCTGATGCTGACCGGCGGGAAGGTGGGCTCCATCCTGGGCCGTCGCCGGGCGTTCGGCCTCGGGCTGGTGATCTACGGCGCCGGTTCCTGCACCACCGGCCTGGCGCCGAATCTGCCGGTTCTGCTGTTGGGTTGGTCGCTGCTCGAGGGGATCGGAGCGGCTCTGATCATGCCCGCGATCGTGTCGCTGGTCGCTGCGAACTTCGCCCCGGAACGCCGCCCGGCGGCCTATGGATTGGTGGCGGCGGCCGGCGCGATGGCGGTCGCGGTGGGGCCGCTGCTCGGCGGCGCGGTGACGACATACGCGTCCTGGCGGTACGTGTTCTTCGGCGAGGTCGTCATCGTCGTACTGATCCTGCCGGTGCTCCGCAGGATCGAGGACGCCCCCGCGGAGCAGGTACGGCTCGATCTGGTGGGCTCGCTGCTATCGGTGGCCGGGCTCGGCATGGTGGTCTTCGGCGTCCTGCGGTCGAGCACGTGGGGCTGGGTGCTCGTGAAGCCGGCCGGCCCCGCCGTGCTCGGGCTCTCCCCGGTCATCTGGCTGCTGATCGCCGGACTGTTGGTCTCGTACCTGTTCCTGCGGTGGCAGACCCATCTGGTCGACATGGGCCGGGAGCCGCTCGTCGATCCGGGGTTGCTGCGTAATCGGCAGCTCACCGGCGGCCTGAGCATGTTCTTCGCTCAGTTCACGGTGCAGGCGGGGGTATTCTTCGCGGTCCCGCTGTTCCTGTCGGTGGTGCTCGAACTCAGCGCTGTGGAAACGGGCGTGCGGATCCTGCCGCTGTCGGTGGCGCTGGTTCTGGCGGCGACGGCGATTCCGAAGTTCCGGCCGCGGGCGAACCCGCGGCGGGTGGTACGGCTGGGGCTGGGCTCGATGATCACCGGCATTTTGATTCTGGTCGCCGGGATGGACCCCGGAGCGAACGCCGGGGTGGTCTCGATTCCGATGCTGCTGATGGGACTCGGACTGGGCGCTCTGGCCTCGCAGTTGGGCGCTGTCACCGTCTCGTCGGTGCCCGATGCGCAGAGCGGCGCGGTCGGCGGGCTGCAGAACACCGTGACCAATCTCGGCGCATCGCTCGGCACCGCCTTGATCGGCTCGGTGCTGATCGCGACCCTGACCTCATCGGTCGTCGCGGGCATCGAAAGCGATCCCGCGGTTCCCGCGTCGGTGCAGCAGCGGGCGACCACCGAACTCGCGGGCGGCGTGCCGTTCCTGTCCGACACCCAACTCGCGGATGCCCTCCAGGCCGCCGGAGTGCAGCAGTCCACCGCGGACGCCGTCATAGCGGTCAACACCGAGGCGCGGCTGGAAGCCTTGCGGGTGGCGTTGGCCGTGACTGCCCTGCTCGCCATCGCGCCGCTGTTCGCCACCGGCAGGTTGCCACGGCGACCGGCCGCGCGGAGCCGGGATGACCCGGCGGAGACCGACGAATCGTAAAGCAGCCTTCGGCAGAGGTCCGACGGCCCGCCCGGTGAATGACCTTCGTCTCTGCCGCCTTCGTAGGGGACGCGAGATGCTCGATGTCGATGGCAGCGGGGACGCGGACGGCCGAGGGGGCGCCTGCGGCGCCGCTCTCGACGGAGGGAATCTTCATGACCACCGAAAGCGCCTCGCGCGCAACGAATCTCGACTTTCCCATCTTGGCGGCCGTCGACGGCTCGGCCAGCTCGTACCAGGCGGTCGCTTGGGCGGCGGTCGAAGCCGCGCTGCATCACCGCTCGCTGCACATCGTCACCTCGATGGCGATCCAGACCGGTTTCGGCCCCGAGATGTCGCTCGGAGAAGCCGATCTGGAGTGGTTGCGCGGCGACGGCGAGCGCATCCTCACGGAGGCGGCGCGGGTGGCGCGCACGGCGGTGCCGGGCGCCGAACCCGCCATCACCACCGAGGTGACTTTCGAACTGATCATTCCCATGCTCATCGAAAGGTCCGCGCGAGCGTGGATGCTGGTGGTGGGCAGTCGCGGGATGGGTGCGTTCCAGCGGGGGCTGCTCGGCTCGGTGAGCACCGCGGCCACCCATCACGCGCGGTGCCCGGTCGCGGTGATCCATGGCATCGCGGCGATCGACGCCGTGTCGGCCCGGCAGCCCGTGCTGGTGGGCGTCGACGGGACCGACAACAGTGTGGCCGCCGTCGAGCTGGCGTTCGAGGAGGCGTCACGCCGAAAGGTCGACGTGGTCGCGCTGCACGCGTGGAGCGACACCAGCGGTCCGGACGCACCGGTCCGCGGCTGGGACGGCGCCCGCGAGTCGGCGGAGGCGGTGCTGGCCGAGAGTCTGGCCGGTTGGGCCGATCGCTACCCGGACGTCGCGGTACGGCGTGTCGTCACGGCAGGCCGGCCGGGACGATCGTTGCTGGACGAGTCGGCGAACGCACAGTTGGTTGTGGTCGGCAGTCACGGCAGAGGAGGGTTCGCCAGCATGCTGCTGGGCTCGACGAGCAACACCCTGCTGCACTCGGTTGAGGTGCCTTTGATCGTCGTTCGAACGCGGTGACGGTCGTTTGTGAGCCGTGATAACGAGCACTGACCGCGCGTCGGTCGCAGTGCTGTCTCCGTTGGGTCAATTCGGTGTGCCCATCGCTTGCCCGTGGTTGTCTGGATACCTCACTGCGACATCATGGCGATCGGGGGCTAGTGCCCGCTCACGTCCGGATCGGGCGCTGGAGAACCCGCCATGCGGTCCCAGCCGAGAAAGGACCAGCGGGATGGCAACGACGGAATCAGCGCGGGAGCGCGTACGTCAGGCCGGCTCGGAGGGGCGACCGGTCTGGTACGCGCAGGACGCGGACGCGGTGCTGGCGGCTCTGGGCTCGGACCGGCAGTCCGGCCTGACCGCACTCGACGTCGAGGAACGGCGAAAGCGATACGGCCCCAACGCGCTCGCCGCGGAACCCGCGCCGTCGGTCTGGGCGATGGCGTTGCTGCAGTCGAAGGATCCGATGAACCTGATGCTGCTGGTGGTCGCGGTGGTCAGCGTGATCATCGGCGAGATTCCGACGGCGATGGTGGTCGGGGTGCTGGTCGGGCTCAATGTCGTGCTGGGTACCCAGCAGGAGGTCAAGGCGCGGGCCAGCGTCGACGCGCTGGCGAAGATGCAGACGCCGCAGGCGCGGGTCGTGCGCGACGGGTCGCTGATGCGCTGTGCCGCGACCGAGCTCGTGCCGGGCGACATCGTTGAACTGGAGGCAGGCGACATCGTCCCCGCCGACGGCAGGCTGTTGAAATCCACCACTCTCGAGACCCAGGAAGCGGCGCTGACGGGGGAGAGCGCGCCCGTCGTCAAGGACGCCCACACGCTCGCCGCCGCCGACGTCGCCCTGGGCGACCGGGCCGACATGGTCTTCCAGAACACATCGGTGACGCGCGGCACCGCCGCCATGGTGGTCACCGAGACCGGCTCGGACACCGAGATGGGCCGGATCGCGTCGATGCTCTCGGCGGTTACCCCGAGCAAGTCGCCGTTGCAACGGGAACTGGATGCGCTGACGAAGGTGCTGGGCGTGATCGCCTGGACGGCGGTGGCGATCATCGTGATCATCGGGGCGATCCGCGGGCAGAGCATCACGGCAGTGCTGTTGCTCGGGATCTCGATGGGCGTGTCGGCGATCCCGACCGGTTTGCCCACATTCGTGCAGGCGATGCTGGCCTACGGGGCTCGCCGGCTGGCCGAGGCCAAGGCCGTCGTCAAGAACCTCACCGATGTCGAGACACTCGGCGCGACGAGCGCCATCAACTCCGACAAGACCGGCACGCTGACGATGAACCAGATGACGGTGCGGTCGCTGTACTTTCACGGCCGGTGGTACACCGTCGAGGGGCAGGGGTACGACAAGTCCGGGGCGATCACTCACGCCGCCGGGCAGGCGCCGGACTTCACCCTGCTGGCCTACGGGCTATGCCTGGACAGCGACGCCACCGTCGCCGACAGCGGGGAGATCGTGGGCGATCCGACCGAGGCGGCGCTGGTGGTGCTGGCGGCCAAGCTCGGCGTCGACGCACCCCTGACCCGCCGAACCTACCCCCGGGTCGCCGAAGTGCCGTTCGATTCGGCCTACAAATTCATGGCGACGTTCCACCACCTGGAATTCGACGGGAGCACCCGCTTCGTCGAATTGGTCAAAGGCGGGCCCGACGTCGTCCTGGACCGGTGCGCGACCGCGTACCGTCCCGGCAGGCGAGCCGTGCCGATCGACGACATGCGGCACGAGATCGCGGCGGCGAATCGCGCCATGTCGGAGCAGGGGCTGCGCGTGCTGGCCTTCGCCGCACGCTTGCTCGACGAGCAGGAGGAAGCCGCCGTTGCCGACCCGATGTCGTTCGTCGGGGAGCTCACCTTCGTCGGCATGGTCGGGATCATCGATCCGCTGCGGCGCGAGGCGATCGAGGCGGTGCGCACCGCGCGGGCGGCCGGCATCGAGGTCCGCATGATCACCGGAGATCACGCGATCACCGCGTCCGCGATCGGCGCCGAACTCGGCCTCGGTCCCGGTGCGATCGGCGGCGGCGAACTCCAGGCGATGACCGATGAGCAGTTGTCGGCGGCTCTGCCGAATCTGCACGTGTTCGGGCGGGTCACCCCGCAGGACAAACTGCGGCTGGCCGACCTGATGCAGCGCGGCGGTGGCGTGGTGGCCATGACCGGCGACGCGGTCAACGACGCCGCCGCGCTGAAGAAGGCCGATATCGGCGTGGCGATGGGATCGGGCAGCGAAGTCACCAAGCAAGCGGGCAAGATGGTGCTCACCGACGACAACTTCGGGACCCTGATCACCGCGATCCGGCTGGGGCGCGGCATCTACGACAAGATCGTGTCCTACATCCGCTATCAGATGTCCAAGCTGTTCGCGCTGGTGGCGCTGTTCCTCGTCGCCAGCGTCTTCGACATCAACGACGGGGTCGCGCTGACCCCGCTCATGGTGCTGTTCCAGCACTTCTTCATCACCCTGTTCCCGGTCGCCGTGATCATGCTCGATCCGCCGCCGCCGGACCTGATGAACAAGCCGCCCCGCGACCCCGCGAAGCCGATCGCGAACCGGAATTCGTTCGTGCAGTGGCTGGCCTACGGCGCTCTGCAACTGGCCGTGACGCTCGCCGCAATGCTCCTCGCGCCGGGGGAGATGAGCACGACTACGGCGAGTATCCCGATGACCATGGCGTTCGTGGTGCTGTCGTTCGGTTCCATCCTGAGCGGCCTGGTCATGCGCCGCGACCCGGAGTCCGGCCTGACCACACCGGTTCTCGGCGCGGTGAAGATCCTGTCGATTCCGGTCGTGGTCACCGTGTTCGCGGTCGAGATCGGCTTCCTGCAGGATCTGCTGATGACGAGGTCGCTGACGGGTGGTCAGTGGCTGGCCTGCCTGGGCTGGTCGCTCGTGGTCCCGATCGTCATCGAAGCCGAGAAGGCGGTGCGACGTCGGCGCCGATCCGGCGCGCCCGCGCCGATCCCCACAATGGCGGCGGTCGGTCCGGGACGGGCGAGTGAACGAGTGGTGCTGCCGGACATCGCGTCGTCCCGGTGATTGTCCATACGCCGGTGGTGTGCGGGAGGGGACACCACGCCGATTTGCCGAACTCTTCTACCAAGAATTTTTGCGGCCGTATCCGGTGGACCAGCACACGGCTTCGGCGCCGCACCGATTCCCTTGCGGGCAAAATGTCTTCAGCGTTGTGCCGGTGTGCGTCCGGCACGGCGGTCGTGTCGATTGCTCCGGCCTGGTCGCCGGTCGCCGGTGCCTGCCCGGCCTGCTATCGGCCGTTCGAATCCGTGGCCTGACCGGGACGATGGCCGTCGTGAGCGCTGATCGACCGCCGTCCGGCCGTGCGTGAAAGCGTCGTGGGCGCTGGATTTCTCTAAAGGGCCGCCCCTGTCCGGCAGCGATCTTCGGCGGACGCGGAAGCGTGGAAACAATTCATCGCCTGATATGAGCGCGCTGCCGAACGGAAGTATGTGCTGCGAGACGGTACCCGGTGCAGATTGTTTCGGGTAGAGGAATGGGCAAATCATATGGAATTGTCGGCACGCTGCGACGATTGATGGAAGTGGTGTCTATTGGCAATCACAAGTGAGGTTGCCAGTTTATTGCTATAACTGTCGACCGGTAATTCATAGTCGATCGAAGGTGTAGGCGGGGAGGTGCTGTGGCTCCTCGTTCGGCCGTCTGGTCGGTCGAGGAGTACCGGCTTGATTCCGGCCCTGACCCGGCATGTACGATGCCCGATCGCAGGTGTCTCTCCTCGGTTACTCGCCTCGGAACCAGGATCTTCTTCGGGGATGCGCGATCGTAGTAGCGGCGCCGTGCGAGGTGTGTCACGGGTCCGCGGCGCTGGAATCGCGATCCGAAACACCGGCTTCCGTGCGGGGCCGAGAGGTTTGATACGACTAGACTGAGCCAGGCTGCTGTTAGATAGCTTGTCCCGCCAGAGTGTCGATGCTCCACCGCAGATTCAAAAGTTCTGTTTTCAGATTTCGAGACGACTGGAAATGCCGACGAACAGGAGGTGCGGGAGCCGCCGTAGAGACCACAATGGTGTCCGATTCGGATGCCGGTAACCGGCTGATCGAGCTACACGGGAAACTTGAACGGCGCGGCGAACAGCAGGGGTACGCCGCTTCTCAGCAGACCAAGTGCATATATAAGCCAGATTTCGGACGCGGTGAGCCTGCGTGGTTCCGCCATGCCTTCGCGCGTCCGGGTAGGAATAAGGGGTCATGCGATGCATCTGAAGTCAGACGGAACCGCCGATGGCGAACCGGGGTTGATTCCGCTCTCGAGCGCGCAGTACGGCATGTGGCTCGCGGATCATGTGCCCGGTGGACCGGCTGTCAACATCGCACACTACGTCGAGATCGATGGCCCGGTGGACCACGACGCGTTCACCCGCGCGGTGAACAACGGCGGGCACGAAACCGAGTCCCTCGTGGTGCGGGTGATCGAATCCGACGGACGCCCTTATCAATTCGTGGACCGCGGCATCATCTACGACGAGCCGGTGCTGGATTTCAGCGATGCGGAGGATCCGGTCGCGGCGGCGATGGAGTGGATGCGCCGCGACTACAACACGAAGGCGGTCGATCTCAGTCGCGACCGGCTCACCCGGACCAGGCTGATCCGGGTCGGCGAGGACCACTACTTCTGGTACGGCCGCGCGCATCATCTGGTGGTCGACGGGTACGGCGCCTTCAACAGCCTCACCCGAATGGCCGAGCACTACAACGCGCTGCTGGAAGGCAGGCCGCCGACGCGGCTGGACGCGGCGAGTCTGCACGACATCGTCGAAGCGGAGCGCGTCTATCGCGCCGGCTCGCGGTACCAGGCGGACAAGAAATATTGGCTGGACAAGGTTTCCGATCTGCCGACACCGGTGAGCCTGTCCGGCCGAACGGCACGTTCCGGCAAGGTGGACCGCGTCGCGGGCCTGCAGCTCCCGGCGCATCTGTCCGACCGGCTCGACCGCTTCGCCGACGAGGTGAACGCATCCGCCGCGCAGGTGGTGATCGCGGCGTTCGCGGCGTTTCTCGCCCGGATGACCGGCACCGAGGACGTCGCGCTGTCGCTTCCGGTGACCGCCCGGGTGACCAAGCGCCTGCGCAACTCCGCCGCGATGCTGGCCAACATGGTGCCGATTCGTTTCGCCGTGCGCCATTCGACCACCGTGGAGGAGCTGGTCCGCGCCTCGGTGTCGGAGCTCGTCTCGGCCATGCGCCACCAGCTGTACCGGTTCGAGGATCTGCGCCGCGACTCGGCCGCGATCGATTCGTCGGCGAACTCGTTCGGCCCTATCGTCAACATCTTGTTCTTCGACTCGGAGATTCGCCTCGGCTCGGCCGTCGGCCGCTACCGTGCGCTGACCTCGGGCGCGCTCGACGATCTGCAGCTCAACCTGTACCGCTCCGGGGCGGACGCGCCGCTGCTCATCGAGTTGCACGGCAATCCGAACCTCTACGGGCAGGACGAACTCGAGTCGCACGCCGACCGGTTCCTGGATTTCCTGCAGCGGATGATGGACTCGTCCCTGGACACCCGCATCGGTGACATCCAGCTGGTCGGCCCCGCCGAGGAATTGCGCATCGTCGAGGAACTCGCCGGTCGCGACGGCGAATCCCCGTCGGCCACATTGGTGGATCTGCTGACCCGGCAAGCGGCGGCGACTCCGTCCGCGGTGGCCGTGACGTCCGATGCGACCACTCTCACCTACCGCGAGCTCGACGAACGATCCACCCGGTTCGCCCGAGCGCTCATCGCACTCGGCGCGGGACCGGAAGCACTGGTGGCCATCGCGATGCCGCGCGACGCCGACCTGATCGTCGCCGTGCTCGGCGTGCTGAAATCGGGCGCGGGGTACCTTCCACTGGACACCGCCCATCCGGCCGAGCGGCTCGAATACGTACTGGGCGACGCGAACCCGATCGCGGTGGTGACCACGCGGGGCATGCGCGAGCACGTGCCCGGCGATCCCGGCCGCGTCGTGCTGTTCGACGACGTGCTCGCCGCGGAGCAGGCCGCGGACCCGATCACCGATGCCGATCGGACCGGCCCGTTGCGTCCCGATCACCTCGCCTATGTCATCTACACGTCCGGATCGACCGGCCGACCGAAGGGCGTGTCGATCACGCACCGCGCCGTGTCCACCTACCTGGTGAACTCGTGCGCGGCGATCGGGATTCGATCCGACGACGTCTGGACGCTGTTCCACTCCTTCGCCTTCGACTACTCGGTCTGGGAGATCTTCGGCGCGCTGGTCACCGGCGGCCGGATCGTGGTCGTGGACAGCCTCACCACCCGTTCGCCGGACGACGTGGTGCGCTTGGCGGCGCGGGAGAAGGTCACCGTCTTCAGCCAGACGCCGTCGGCCTTCTATCAGTTCGCGGCCGCGCGCCAGCGGTACGCGCACGCAGGAGAGCCGGAAGGCGAACTGTCGCTGCGGCTGGTCGTCTTGTCCGGCGAAGCTCTCGATCCCGCCGGGCTGGCCCACTGGTATGAGCACAACCCGGACCTGCCGGTGCTGGCCAACAGTTACGGCATCACCGAGACCACCGTCTTCGTCACCTACACCGCCCTCACGCCGGACGTCGCCGTCCCGGGCGCGCCGAGCACAGTCGGCCCGGCATTGCCGGGCCTGCGAACCTATGTCCTGGACGAGCGGTTGCGTCCGTGCCCGCTCGGCGCGTGGGGCGAGATCTACGTCGCGGGAACGCAGCTGGCTCGCGGCTATCTCAACCGACCGGCGTTGAGCGCGGGACGTTTCGTCGCCGACCCCTTCGGCGGTTCGGGCCGGCGACTCTACCGCAGCGGCGACGTGGCGCGCTGGAATCACCGGGGCGAACTGGAGTATCGCGGCCGCGCCGACCAACAGGTGCAGTTGCGCGGGTTCCGGATCGAGCTGGACGAGATCCGCAACGCCCTGCTGGCCCACGACAGCGTCGCCGCGGCGGTCGTCGTGGTGCATCTGCCCGGCACGGAGGCGGCCCGGCTGGTGGGATACGTCGTACCAGCCGTCGGCGCCACCTGCGAGCCGGACGACTTGCGCACCCACGTCGGCGGGATGCTGCCGGAGTACATGGTGCCGTCGAGCGTCGTCGTGATCGACGCGGTGCCGCTGACCGTGAACGGCAAAGTGGATCACCGGGCACTGCCCGAGCCGGTGTTCGATTCGGCCGCGGCCTACGTCGCCCCCCGCACGGTCGTCGAGGAGTCGATCGCGGACGTCTTCGCCGAGGTGCTCGGCACCGACCGGGTGGGCGTGTTCGACAGCTTCTTCGACCTCGGCGGCAACTCGATCACCGCCACCAGCGCGGCGGTGCGTATCGCGGAAGCGACCCGGTGCGATGTGTCGGTGCGCGACCTGTTCGTCAAGCAGACCATCGCGGAACTCGCCGCGCACATCGAGGACGGACACCGTTCCGGTAGGCCCGTGTTGCAGGCGGCGGACAGACCCGATCCCATTCCGCTCGCGCCGGCGCAGAACAGGATGTGGCTGGTCAACCAGACCGACCCGGCCTCGGCCGCCTACAACATTCCGCTGATCGTCCAGCTCACCGGACGTCTCGACGCGGTGGCGCTGCGTGCCGCGCTGACCGACGTGATCGATCGGCACGAATCGCTGCGCACCGTCTACCCCGCGGTGAACGGCGAAGGGACACAAGTGATTCTGCCTGCCGACGAGGTCGTCGCGGGGCTCGACCTGACGCCGCGGCCGACCGACCCGGACGACATCGAGGGCCGAATCCGCGACCTGGTTTCGGTCGGGACCGATCTGCGCGAACGCGCTCCGATCCGGGTGGCGCTGCTCGCGACCGCCGACCGCACGCGGCATGTCCTGGCCGTGGTCCTGCACCACATCTGCTGCGACGGATCGTCGCTGCGGCCCCTCGCGGCGGATGTCGCCGTCGCCTACGAGGCGAGAGCGCAGAAGAAGATCCCGGACTGGGAACCGCTGAGCGTCCAGTACGCCGACTACAGCGTCTGGCATCGCAGCCTGCTCGGCGACCCGGACGATCCGGATTCCCGGGCGGCCCGCCAATTGCGGTACTGGTCACAGCGTTTGGCGGGGATGCCGCCGGTCCTGGAGCTGCCCGCCGACCGGCCGCGTCCGGCCCGCCGGACCATGCGCGGCGACGTCGCGGACACGGTGATCCCCGCGGAGACCTTCGCCGGAATCGAGCGGCTGGCGCGTGCGGCCAACGTCACGACGTTCATGGTCGTCCACGCCGCCCTGGCCGTGCTGCTGGCCCGGATGTCGGGCTCGGCGGACATCACCATCGGCACGCCGGTCGCCGGTCGCGGCGAACGCGCGCTCGAGCCGCTCATCGGCATGTTCGTCAACACCGTGCCCTTGCGTACCGAGGTGTACGCCGAGGAGTCGTTCACCGAGTTCCTCACGCGCGTCAAGGGCATCGACGTCGACGCCTTCGCCAACAGCGACCTGCCCTACGAACGTGTCGTGGACGAACTGCATCCGAAGCGGTCCCCGGCGTACGCGCCGCTGTGCCAGGTGTATCTCGCGTTCGAGAACATGGATCGGGCGAGCTTGGAGCTGTCCGAGCTCACCGTCGAGCTGCTGGACCCCGGCGCCGAGCCGGCGAAGGTGGACATCATCGTCACCGTCGCCGAGAACACCGCCGCGGGCGGCGATGTCGCGCTGCGCGTCAACTACGCGACGGACCTGTTCGATCGGGAGACCGTCGAAGAGCTGGCCGAACGGCTGAATCGGGTGCTCGACGCCTTCGTGGCGAATCCACGGGCCCGAGTCGGCGACGTGGATTTGTTGTCGGGGGTCGAGCGTCTGGGATTGGTCCCGGCCTCCGGTGGTCGTGCCGAGCCGCCTCGGGTGCTGGCGGATGTGTTGCTGGTGGGTGAACGCACCGCGCCTGCCGTGGTGGCGGGGGATCGCGTGCTCTCCTACGGGGAGTTGGACGAATGGTCGAATCGTCTCGCACGGGCGCTGATCGACTGGGGTGTGGGGCCGGGGGATCAGGTCGCGCTGGCCATGGGGCGGTCGGTGGAGTTCGTGGTCGGTGTGTGGGCGGTGGCGCGGGCCGGCGCCGCGTTCGTGCCGGTCGATCCGCGCTATCCGAGCGAGCGGGTCGCGCACCTGGTCGCGGACGCGAATATCGAGGTCGGACTCACCGTCGAGGCGTCGTGCGGCATGCTTCCCGGTCACGTGCGGCAACTGGTTCTCGACCATCCCGGCACCGAGGCGTTCCTCGCGGCGCAGTCCCCTGCCGTGGTGACCGACGCGGAACGGGTGCGGACCTGCCGTGTGGCCGACGCGGCCTACGTGGTGTACACCTCGGGCTCGACCGGCAGGCCGAAAGGTGTGGCGGTCACCCACGAGGGCTTGGCCAATTTCGCGATCGAGCAGCGCGAGCGGTATCAAGTGGATCGCAGGTCACGCGTGTTGCAGGTGGCGGCGCCCGGCTTCGACGCGGTGATGCTCGAGCTGCTCATGGCGCACGCGAACGGCGCGGTGCTCGTCGTCTCGCCGCCGGAAGTGTTCGCCGGGGCCCAGTTGGCGGAATTGATTCGCGCACAAGAGGTCTCGCACGCTTTCGTGACGCCCAGCGTGCTGGCGACGATGTCGCCCGCCGGGCTCGATTCGCTGCGGGTGCTGGTGGCGGGTGGAGAAGCGGTATCGGCCGAGACGGTTTCGGTATGGGCGCCGGGGCGTCGGCTGCACAACGGGTACGGGCCGACCGAGACCACGATCATGGTGGCGATCAGCGATCCGCTGTGCGTCGGCGACCCGGTGACCATCGGCGGCCCGATCCGCGGCGTCGACGCGGTGGTTCTCGACGACCGGTTGCGGCCCGTCCCGGTCGGGGTGACCGGACAGCTGTACGTGTCGGGCGTGCAGCTGTCGCGCGGGTACCTCAATCGTCCCGCCTCGACCGCCGCCACGTTCGTCGCCAACCCGTACGGTCCCGCGGGCACTCGCATGTACGGCACCGGTGACCTGGCGCGCTGGACCGCCGATCACACCTTGGAGTACCTGGGACGCACCGACTTCCAGGTCAAGATCCGCGGACAGCGCATCGAACCGGGCGAGATCGAAGCCGTCCTCGCCGGGCACCCCACCGTCGCGGCAGCCGTCGTGGTGGGCGTGCACGCCGAGACCGGGTCGCGCCTGGCGGCGTACGTGGTGCCCGCCGACGGCGCGGTCGATACCGCGGAACTGACGAGGTATGCGGCGCAACGCCTGCCGTCGCACATGGTGCCGGACACGGTCATGGTGCTCGACATGCTCCCACTGTCGTCGGTGGGCAAAGTCGATCGCGCCGCCTTGCCGGAACCGGAATTCGCGCCCGCCGTGGATTTCGTCGCGCCGCGCAACGCCACCGAACAGATCGTGGCCGACATCTGCGCGGGCGTGCTGGGCGTCGAACGCGTCGGCGTGCTCGACGGTTTCTTCGATCTCGGCGGCAACTCGCTGTCGGCCACCCGCGCGGCCGCGCAGCTCAGCGGTGCGTTCGGCGTCGAGGTGCCGCTGCGCGCGATCTTCGAGACGCCGACCATCGGGGCGCTGGCGGAGCGCCTGCGCAGTGCCGACGCGGCGACCAGGGCGCCGCTGGTGCCGCAGGAGCGCCCGGACCGGATCCCGCTCTCACCCGCCCAGGCCCGGATGTGGTTTCTCAATCAGTTCGACACGAGCTCACCGGTGTACAACATCCCGCTGGTCGTGCGGATGTCGGGAGACCTCGACGTGGCCGCGATGCACGCGGCGATCGCGGATGTGCTCGAACGGCACGAGGCGCTGCGGACGGTGTACCCGGACAGCGACAGCGGGCCGCATCAGATGATCGTGTCGGTGCCGACGGCGCTGCCGCCGCTGACGCCGGTGGCGGTCACGGCCGGTGCGGTCGAGGCGCGCGTCGCTGCCGAGGTCGCCGTGGGCTTCGACGTCACCACCGAGGTTCCGTTCCGGGTCGCGTTGTTGCGCAGTGCGGCCGACGAGCATGCCTTGGTGCTCGTGGTCCATCACATCAGCTTCGACGGGTCCTCGCTCGCCCCGCTGGCCGCGGACCTGATGGCCGCTTACCGTGCCCGGGTCGGGAACGAAGCGCCGCGGTGGGCCCCGTTGCCGGTGCAGTACGCGGATTACGCGCTGTGGCAACGGAAGTTGCTCGGCAGCGAGGACGATCCGCACAGTCCGACCGTCGCCCAGACCCGGTACTGGATCGCGGCTCTCGCCGATCTGCCCGAAGTACTGGATCTGCCCACCGACCGTACGCGGTCCGCGAAGCAGTCGTTCCGGGGCGCGACGGTCTCGGCCACCCTTCCCGCGGATCTGCACCGCGAGGTGATCGCGCTGGCCCGCAGCCACGACGCGACGGTCTTCATGGTGATGCACGCGGCCTACGCGGCACTGCTGGCGCGGTTGTCCGGTACCGGGGACATCGCGGTCGGCACACCGATCGCCGGTCGTGGCGAGCCGGGGTTGGACGGCCTGGTCGGGATGTTCGTCAACACGCTGGTGTTGCGGACGTACATCGAACCCGGCGCGTCCTTCGTCCGGATCCTGGACCAGGTCCGGGCCACCGACCTGGCCGCCTTCGAGAACGCCGACATCCCGTTCGAGCGTCTGGTCGAGGTGTTGAATCCGCCGCGCTCGACGGCACACGCGCCGTTGACGCAGGTGGGCTTCTCGTTCCAGAACATCGAGATTCCCACGGTGCGGTTCGAGGGCCTGACGGTCTCGGCGCGGATGGCCGATCCGAGCGTGGCGAAGTACGACCTGCACCTGAATCTGGTCGACGCCTTGGCGGCGGATGGCGAGCCGGGGGACATGGCGGTCGAATTCGGCTACGCGACGGATCTTTTCGACGAGGCGACGGTCGAGTCGATGTTCGACCGCTATCTGCTGTTGCTGCGTGCGATCGTCGGTGACCCCACCCGCGCCATCGGCGACATGGATCTGCTGACCGCCGAAGAGGCGCACCGGATCGCGGCCCGGTCGAGCGGCGTGCGGACGCAGGCTCCGTCAGCGACGATCGCGGACCTGTTCGCCGCACAGGTGGCCGCGACGCCGGAACACCCGGCGGTGCTCGACGCCGCCGGTGGTGCCCGGCTCGACTACCGGGAATTCGGGGCGCGGGTGAATTCGCTGGCCCGCGCGCTGATCCGGCGCGGCATCGGACCGGAGACCATCGTGGCGGTGGCGATGCGCCGCTCGGTGGACCTGCTGGCCACGCTGTACGCCATCCACGCGGCGGGCGCGGCCTACTTGCCACTGGACCCGGACCATCCGGCCGACCGGGTGAGCTCCGTCCTCTCCGCCGCGCGTCCCGCCGCGATTCTCACCCGTACGGCCGACCGGGCGAGTCTGCCCGGCGATGTGCCGGTCTGGACGCTCGGCGAGCTGGAGGCCGAGCGCCTGGACGGGTCGGCGCTGACCGATGCCGATCGGATCCGGCCGCTGCGCCCGGACGATCTGGCCTACGTCATCTACACCTCCGGTTCGACGGGTGTGCCCAAGGGCGTGGCGGTTCCGCACGCCGCGGTGGTGAATCAGCTGCGCTGGATGCGCGATCACTACCGGCTCGGTGGCGGCGACGTCATGCTGCTGCGCACCCCGGTGACGTTCGACCTCTCCGTCTGGGAGCTGTTCTCCGCGCCGACCTGCGGCGCTGCCTTGGTGGTCGCCGGTCCCGACGTGCACGGCGATCCGCGCGAGATCGCCCGGCTGATGGCCGAGTATCACGTGACCACGGTGGATTTCGTCCCGTCGCTGCTCGCGGCGTTCCTCGAGGAGGCAACTCCGGATCAGTTCCCGGACCTGCGGCGCGTACTGTGCATCGGTGAGGCGTTGTCCGCGGAGATCGCGCGCCGCTTCCGGGATTTCAGCGACGCCCGCATCGACAACCTGTACGGCCCGACGGAAGCGGCGGTCAGTGTCACCGCGCACCGGATCGACGTGGTCGAAGGCGCGGCCGTGCCGATCGGCGTGCCCGAGGCGAATGTCACGGTGCATGTGCTGGACTCGCGGCTGCATCCCGTGCCGGTCGGCGTGACCGGCGAGCTGTACCTGGGCGGCGCGCAGCTTGCCCGCGGATACCACCGACGTCCGGACCTGACGGCGGCGACGTTCGTCGCCGACCCCTCCGCCGCCGCGGACGGCGCGCGCCTCTATCGCACCGGTGACCTCGTGCGCTGGGACGGCGACGGCAACCTGCGCTATATCGGCCGCGCCGACACCCAGGTGAAGGTGCGCGGCCTGCGGATCGAACTCGGCGACATCGAAGCGGCGCTGCTCGCGCACGAGCAGGTGCGCGCGGCTGTCGCGCAGGTACGCGGCGACGGCGGCGAGCAGCGGCTGGTGGCCTACGTCGTCGCGGATGGCGCGTTCGACGCCCGGCAGGTCCGGAATGCGCTGCTGGACCGGCTGCCCGCCTATATGGTGCCGTCGTCGGTGACCCGGATCGACTCGATTCCCCTGAATGCCAACGGCAAGGTGGACTATCGAGCGTTGCCCGAGCCGGACCCGAGCGCCCAGGACACCGAGTTCCGGGCGCCGCGAGGTCTGATCGAACAGGCGATCGCCGCGGTTTTCGCGGAACTGTTCGACCGCCCCGAAATCGGCGCGGACGACGATTTCTTCGAGTTGGGCGGCAACTCGCTGGTCGCCACGCGCGCGCTGAGCCGGATCGGGGACGTCGTCGACGTGACCATTCCGGTGCGCGCGATCTTCGAGGCACCGACCGTGTCGGGACTGGCCGAGCGCATCGCCCAGTTGCGCGCGGTGCCGAGTCTGCCCGCGCCGACGCGGGTCACGCGGCCGGACCGTATCCCGCTGTCGCACGCGCAGACCCGGATGTGGTTCCTCAACCAGTACGACCCCGCCGCGCCCGGATATGTCGTGCCACTGGCGATCCGGCTGGAAGGCGCGCTCGATCCGGCCGCGTTGACGGCCGCTGTCGGCGATGTGGTCGAGCGGCACGAGAGCTTGCGCACCATGTATCCCGCGGTCGACGGCACGCCCACCCAGGTCGTGCTGAACGCCGAAGATGTGCTCGCGACCTGCGATCTCACCCCGCAGGCCGTCGGTGAGCGGGAACTGCCGCACCGGCTGGCCGAATTCTGCGGCACCGGATTCGACGTGGCCGAGGGTGTGCCGCTGCGGGTGGCGCTGTACCAATTGTCCGACGAGGCGTGGACGCTCGCGCTGGCCGCGCACCACATCAGTTGTGACGGTTTCTCGGTGGCCCCGCTGGCGGCCGACCTGGTGACGGCGTACCGGGCGCGCTCCGGCGGTACCGCGCCGGATTGGGCGCCGCTGCCGGTGCAGTTCGCCGACTACGCCTTGTGGCAGCGAGCGGTCCTCGGTTCCGCGGACGACCAGGACTCGCCGGTGGCCCGCGACATCGCCTATTGGCGAACCCAGCTCGCGGGCGTACCGGAGTTGCTCGAATTGCCGACCGACCGGCCGAGGCCGATCGAGCAATCCCAGCGCGGGGCGGTGATCCAGGTCGCCATACCCGGTGAACTGCAAGGCCGGGTGGAATCGCTGGCACGGCGCTGCGGTGCCACCACGTTCATGGTGGTGCACGCGGCCCTGGCGGTGCTGCTGTCGAGACTGTCCGGCAGCGACGACGTCACCGTCGGTGTACCGCACGCGGGCCGGGGCGACCGGTCGCTGGACCACCTGGTCGGCATGTTCGTCAACACCTTGGTGCTGCGGTCCCGGATCACGCTCGACCAGACGTTCGCGAGTCTGCTGGACCAGGTGCGGCGCACCGACATCGAGGCGTTCGATCACGCCATCGTGCCGTTCGAGCAACTGGTGGACGCGCTGAACCCGGTGCGATCGACCGCGCATACGCCGTTGTTCCAAGTGCTGCTGGCCTACCAGAACATGACCCGGGCTCGCGTCGAACTGCCGGGACTCACCGTGGAGAACGTGGACCCCTGCGACAGCGCGGCGATCTACGACCTGCTGCTGATGATCAGCGAAGGCCACGGCACGCACAACGAGCCGACCGGCATGACGTTGCGCCTGACCTACGCCACGGATCTGTTCGACGAGGACACGGTGCGCGGCTTCGCCGACCGGTTCGTCCAGGTCCTCGATGCCGCGGCCCGCGATGCCGAGACCACCGTCGGGGAGATCGGCCTGCTCGACGAGGCCGAGTGGTCCCGAGTGCTGGAGCGGTGGAACGACACCGGTGGCTCGGCCGCACCGGGCCGGACGCTCGTCGACGTCTTCGACGAGCAGGTCGCGCGCACCCCGGACGCCACGGCGCTGCGGCTTCCGGACGGAAGTACGTCGACCTACCAGGATTTCGACGCACGCGTCAACCGGCTGGCTCGCTGGCTCATCGAGCGCGGTGCCGGGCCGGAGACGATCGTGGCGGTGGCCGTCCGCCGATCGGCCGAGCTGGTCACGGCACTGTACGCGGTCGTGAAGGCGGGCGCCGCGTTCCTGCCCATCGACCCGGATCACCCGAGCGCGCGGATCGCGCACGTCCTCGGCGCAGCCGATCCTCTGCTGGTGCTCACGACCGCGGACGACGGCGAGGGCCTGCCCGACGGATTCGAGTACGCGCGGATCGACCGGCTGGACGTGACCGGTCTGTCCGGTGCCCGGATCACGGACGCGGAGCGCCGCACGCCGCTGCGGCCGAACCACCTGGCTTATGTGCTGTTCACCTCCGGGTCCACCGGGGTTCCCAAGGGCGTGGCGCTGACCCATGCCGCCACCGTGAGCCAGCTGGCGTGGGCCCAGCGGCGGTGGCCGCACGGAACGTCCGACGCGGTGCTGCACAAGACGCCGATCACGTTCGACATCGCCGTGTGGGAGTTGTTCTGGCCGTTGCAGACCGGCGCGCACATCGTCGTGGCCGAACCGGGCGGACATCGCGATCCCGTTTACCTGGCGGAGGTCATCGCACGGTACGAGATCACCACCGTGCACTTCGTCCCGTCGATGCTCGATGTCCTGCTGGAATCGGCCGGGGTCGCGGAACTGCCCTCGATCCGGCGGGTGTTCGTCGCGGGTGAGGCGCTGGCGCAGCGCACGGTCGACGCCGCGGCGCACGTCTTCGCGGACGCGGAGCTGGTGAACTGGTACGGGCCCGCGGAGGCGGAGGTGGTCACCGCGCAGCGGTGCGCGCCGGGTGCGTCGGCCGTCGCGGCGGTGCCGATCGGAGCGCCCGCCGGCGGCATGAAGGTCTACGTGCTGGATTCGCGGTTGCGGCCGGTGCCGGTCGGGGTCGTCGGGGAGCTGTACGTCTCGGGTGTCCAATTGGCGCGCGGATACCACGCGCGCGCCGACCTCACCTGCGGCGCCTTCGTCGCCAACCCGTTCGGCGTCGCGGGACAGCGGCTGTACCGGACCGGGGACCTGGTCCGGTGGCGCAAGACCGGCGAACTGGAATACTTGGGGCGCGGCGACTTCCAGGTGAAGGTGCGCGGTCAGCGGGTGGAGCCCGGTGACATCGAAGCCGCGCTGCGCGCCTGCGGGCAGGTAGCGCGTGCGGTGGCCGTCGTGACGACGGAGCGCATCGTCGGTTACGTGACGTTGGCGCCGGGCGCGGTCACCGACGGCCGCGCGATCCGCGAAGAGCTGACCCGGACGCTGCCGTCCTACTTGGTTCCGGACGTCGTGCAGGTGCTCGACGCGATGCCGCTCACCGCCAACGGCAAGCTCGACCGCCGGGCGCTGCCCCGGCCGGTGTTCGACGACGGCGCGGACTTCGTCTCGCCGCGCACCGACGGCGAGGTGGTGCTGGCGCGTCTGGTCGCCGAACTCACCGGCGCGGAACGGGTGAGCGTGACCGCGAACCTCTTCGAGATCGGTGTCAACTCGCTGTCGGCCGCTCAGCTCGCGGCGCGGGCCCAGGCGGTCGTCGGTGTCGATGTCGGTATCAAGGATGTTTTCGATGCGGCGACCATCGCCGCACTGGCGGAGCGGATCTCGGCACGGACCAGATCCACCGCTGTTGCGCTGACCGCGCGGCCACGCACCGGCGCGGTCCCGTTGGCGACGGCGCAACGCCGGATCTGGTTCCTCAACCAGTTCGACACCTCCTCGGCGGCCTACAACATCTGCTTCGCGGCCCGCCTGACCGGGCCGCTGGACACCGAGGCACTTCGTGCCGCGTTCCTCGACGTGGTGACCAGGCACGAGCCCTTGCGGACGGTGTATCCGCTCGTCGACGGCGAGCCCTGCCAGGTGGTGCGGGAGGTCGCGACGATCGCCGCGGACATGGCTTTCCAACCGGAGCCGGTCGTCGGCGAGACGGAACTCGCCGACCGCATACGGAACGCGGTCGAGGCGGGATTCGACATCGCGGAATCGGTACCCGTGCGTGCGCGGTTGTATCGCACCGCGACGCGGGAACATGTGCTGGTGGTGGTGGTCCATCACATCGCCGCCGACGGAGCGTCGATGGCTCCGCTCGGCCGCGACGTGTTCGCCGCGTACCGGGCGCGGGTGGGCGGCCACGCGCCCCGGTGGGAATCGCCGGTGGTCCAGTACGCCGACTACGCGATGTGGCAACAGGAGCTGCTCGGCTCCGAGGACGATCCGGCGTCGCTGATCGCGCGGCAGATCGATTACTGGACCGACGCTCTGGACGGTTCCCCGGAGCTGCTCGCCCTGCCGACGGACCGGCCACGCCCCGCCACCCTCTCGACCGACGGCGGCAACGTCCGGTTCGAGCTGCCCGCGCGGCTGCACGACGACATCGTGCGGCTGGCCCACCGCGAGGGTGTCACGGTGTTCGTCGTCCTGCACGCGGCCCTGTCGATCCTGTTGGCGCGCACCGCGCACAGCGACGACATCTCGGTCGGCACGCCGGTCGCCGGTCGCGGCAGGCCGGAACTCGACGATCTCGTCGGCATGTTCGTGAACACCGTGGTGCTGCGGACCCGCATCGATGAGGACCGCTCGTTCCGGGAGCTTCTGGCCGAAGTACGCGATATCGACCTCGAAGCGCTCGCCCACGCCGACCTGCCCTACGAGCGGCTCGTCGACGTCATCGGCCGTCCGCGTTCGACAGCGTATTCGCCACTGTTCCAAGTGATGTTCGGGTTGCAGAACACCGGAGCGGCCCGATTCGAGCTGCCCGGAATCGACGTCGAGATCATGGACACCGGCATCGCGCAGGCCAAAGCCGACCTCACCGTGCTGGTGACCGAGCGGCGCGAAGGTGATCGGCCCGCCGGAATCGACGGCGAGATCATCTACGCCACAGATCTTTTCGTCCGATCGACCGCGCATGCTCTGGCGGAGAGGTTCGTCCGCGTCCTCGAGGCGGTCACCTCCCATCCGGCGCGGGCGATCGGCCACATCGATCTGTTGAGCGCCGCCGACACCGACCGCTTGGTGCCCGCGCGAGGCGCCGCCGCCGCGCGGCCTTGCTTGCTGCCGGATCTGCTGGCGACGGCCGTGGCATCGGCTCCGGCGGCGGTGGCCCTGATCGGGGACGGCGAAACCCTCACGTACGCGGAGCTGGACGTCAGGGCCAACCGGCTCGCTCGTCACCTGCTCACCCAGGGAGTCGGGCCGGGAGTGTTCGTGGCGCTGGCCGTGCCACGCTCCATCGAGTATCACGTCGCCATGTGGGCGATCGCGAAGACCGGCGCCACGTTCGTTCCGGTCGATCTGCGCTACCCCGCCGAGCGGATCGCGCACATGGTGAGCGATTCCGGCGTCCGAGTCGGGGTCACGCTCGCGACCGCGCGCGGGGAGCTGCCGGACGCTGTGCGCTGGCTGATGCTCGACGATCCGCGCACGGCGGAGGAGATCCCGGCGCGGTCCGGCGAGGCGGTGACCGACGCCGATCGCGGACGTGTGCTGCGGATCGAGGATGCCGCGTACCTGATCTACACGTCCGGTTCGACCGGAACGCCCAAGGGCGTCGTGGTCACCCATGCCGGGTTGGCGAACTTCGCGGCCGAGCAAACCGAACGCTACCGGGTCGACGGCACGTCCCGGGTGCTGCAAGTGGCGGCGCCCGCGTTCGACGCGGTGCTGCTCGAAGCGTTGATGGCACATGCGGCGTGCGCGGCGTTGGTCGTGTCGCCACCGGAGGTGTTCGGCGGGCCGGATCTGGCCGCGCTGATCCGGACGCATCGGGTGTCGCACGCGTTCCTGACGCCGAGCGTGCTGGCGACCATGACGCCCGCCGGTCTGGAGTCGGTGCGGATGCTCGCGGTCGGCGGCGAGATGGTGCCGGCGGAGCTGATCGCCACCTGGGCGCCGGGTCGCCGGTTGCACAACATCTACGGCCCGACCGAGACGACGATCGTGATCACGATGAGCGACCCGGTGCGGCCGGGCGATCCGATCGCGATCGGCGGCCCGATTCGCGGCGCGGAGGCCTTGGTGCTGGACGCGCGCTTGCGCCCGGTGCCGGTCGGAGTCACGGGGGAGCTGTACCTGTCGGGTGCACAGCTGGCGCGCGGCTATCTCAACCGGCATGCGGTCACTGCCGGTGCGTTCGTCGCGAATCCCTACGGTGGACCGGGCGCGCGGATGTACCGCACCGGAGACATCGTCCGCTGGACGACGCGACGCACGCTCGAATACGTCGGCCGCAGCGACTTCCAGATCAAGATCCGTGGCCAGCGCATCGAACTCGGTGAGATCGACGCGGCGCTGCTCACACATCCGGCGGTGGCCGCCGCGGTGACCGTCAGCCGCACGGGGCCGGGCGGCCAGCAGGTGCTGGCCGCGTACATCGTGACCGAAGGAGCGACGGTCGCCGACCCGGAGACCGTGCTCGAACACGTCGCGTCGGTGTTGCCCGCGCACATGGTGCCGTCGGTGCTGACGGTGCTCGATCGCATGCCGATCACCTCGACGGGCAAGGTGGATCGGAAAGCGTTGCCGGATCCGGTCTTCCGCGCCGAAGGAGCCGACGTCGAGGCGGCGTCCACCGATCTGGAACGCACCGTCGCGGCCGCGTTCGCCGACGTTCTCGGCGTCGCGTCGGTCGGTGTCTCCACCTCGTTCTTCGCCCTCGGCGGCGATTCGATCCTGTCGATCCAGCTGGCTTCCCGGTTGAAGTCGGCAGGTGTCGTCGTGACGGCGCGGGACATCTTCGAGCAGAAGACCGTCCGTGGCCTGGCGCGGGTCGCCGCGGCCGCCGAACGGACCTCGCTCGCGGAGTTGCCGGGTGGCGGCGTGGGCGAGATTCCGTTCACCCCGGTGGTTTCCTGGTTCACCGAGCGACTCGGCGCCGCTCCTCGGTTCGCTCAGTCGATGCTGGTGCGCTTGCCGCGCGACGCGCGAGTCGAGGACGTGACCGCGACGGTGCGGGCCGTGCTGCGACAGCACGACATGCTGCGCGCGCGGCTGCGCGAACACTGCTTGGAGGTGCCGCGGCCGCAGGACGCCGATGCCGCGGGCGTGGTGCTGACCCGCACCTTCCGCGCGCACGAGACCCCGGGCAGTGACGGTTTCACCGCGGTGGTGGAAGAGGCGCTGGCCGAGGCGTCGGAACGCCTCGACCCGGCGGCGGGCCGGATGGTGCAGGTCGTGTGCCTGCTGCCCGAACCGGGCCTCGACGCCGAGGCGCGGGCGCTCGTGGTCGTCCATCACCTCGTGGTCGACGGTGTGTCCTGGCGAATCCTCATTCCCGACTTCGCGACCGCCTGGCAGCAGGTCACGCGGGGACGAACGGTGGAATTGCCCGCGCAAGGGACATCCATGCGCCGATGGGCGCACGCGCTGGCCGATGCCGCCGCGGCCCGTGCCGGGGAGTTCGACCTGTGGCACCGGATGGGTGCGGCGCCGGATCCGCTGCTCGGCAGCGCGGTGCTCGATCCCGCTGTCGACACCCAGTCGACCGTGCGGCATCTGACGGTGTCCCTCCCGGTGGACGTCACTTCGGCATTGCTCGACGCGGTGCCGAAGGCCGCGCACGGCAGCGTCGACGACGCGTTGCTGGCCGGCCTGGCCGTGGCGGCGACGCGCTGGCGCCACCGGCGTGGTATCGCGCACGCGGGTGTGAAAGTCCTCTTGGAGGGGCACGGCCGCGCGGAACAGATCGCCGAGGGAGCGGACGTCTCCCGCACGGTGGGCTGGTTCACCAACACCTATCCCGTGGCGCTCGACCTGAGCGGGGTGAATGCGGATGATCCGCGTGCCGCGGTGAAATCCGTGAAGGACCAGTTGCGCGTGATCCCGGACAAGGGGATCGGCTACGGCCTGTTGCGTTACCTCCACGCCGACACCCGCGACCGGCTCGCGGCACTGCCGGAGCCGCAGATCGGGTTCAACAATCTCGGCCGGGTCGGCGTCGACCTCACGACGCTGTCCGACCTCGCGTGGATTCCGACCGACGAACCGTTCGACCGGTGGTCGGCATTCGATCCCGACATGCCCGCGGCGGCGGCCCTCACGATCGATGTGAACATCGTGGACACCGAAGCGGGACCGCGCCTGTCGGCGCGGATCGGCTACGCGTCCCGGCTGTTCGAGCGCGACGACGTGGCCGAACTCGCCGACGAATGGACCGGCGCGGTGACCGGGATCGCCACCGCGGCCCGCGCGGACGAGGACTGGGGCTTCTCACCCGCCGACGTTCCACTCGTGGAGGTCACACAATCCGACCTGGACGGGTTCGCCGACCGTTACGGGGCGCTCGGCGATGTCTGGTCGCTGGCGCCGCTGCAGGCGGGACTGCTGTTCCACGCCGAACTCGCCGCGGGCGATCTCGACGTCTACACGGCGCAATCGACGCTCGCCCTCGCCGGTGTGATCGATGCGGATCGGCTGGAGCGCTCCGCCGTGGCCTTGCTGGAGCGTCATCCGAATCTGCGAGCCGCCTTCGTGCGCACGGCCGATGGCACTCCGGCGCAGGTGATTCCGGCGGCCGCCGCCGTGCGCTGGCGGCGGGTCGATCTGCGCGACGGCACGACGACCCCCGAGGAGCTGATCGCGGCCGAGCGGGCGGTCCCGTTCGATCCCGCCGATCCTCCGCTGCTGCGGTTCCTGCTGATCGCCGTGGCGCCGCAGGACTTCCGGCTGGTGCTGACGGCGCACCACCTGCTGTTGGACGGCTGGTCGTTGCCGTTGCTGTGGCGCGAGTTGATCGGCCTCTACGCGGTGAGCGCGCGGGCCGAGCTGCTGCCCGCCGCGGCGTCGTACCGCGGCTACCTGGAATGGCTGGATCGGCGCGAGCCGTCGACCGGCATCGAGGTGTGGCGGGAGGTCCTGCGCGATTTCACCGAACCGACGGTGATCGCCGACGCGCGGACACACACGACGGTCGGCATCCCGGTCGACCTGGCGGTGGTGCTGGATCGCACCGTCACCGCGGAACTGGTGGAATTCGCTCGGGCGCGGGCGGTGACCATGTCGACGATCGTGCAGTTCGCCTGGGCGGTGGTCCTCGGGAACCTGCTCGGCACCGAGCGTGTGGTGTTCGGTAGCACGGTGTCGGGACGTCCCGCCGACCTGCCCGGTGTGGAGTCGATGATCGGCTTGTTCATCAACACGATTCCGGTAGCCGTGCATCTCCCGCGAACCTGGACCGTCGAGGACGCGCTGCGGCGGTTGCAGGCCGACAACACCCGCCTGCTCGATCACCACGACGTCGAACTGTCCCGGATCCTGGCGGACACGGGCGCTGCCCAGCTGTTCGACACGCTGGTCGTCTTCGAGTCGTATCCGGTCGACAGCAGCGGCCTCGGCGACGCGGACATCGACGGCATGCGGGTGGTCGCGGCCGACGGAAGCGACGCCGCGCACTACCCGATCACGGTGCAGGCGCACCAGACCGATCAGCTGCACGTCATGATCCGCTATCAGCAGGCCCGCGTGGACGACTCGACGGCCGCCGGTCTGGCCGCCCGGCTGGAGACCGTGCTGCGCGCCATCACGACCGATCCGGGCGCGCGGCTGGGCGCGGTCGACCTGCTGACCGCGGCAGAGCGCCGTGACCTGGTACCCGCCACCGGCGGACCCGCCGCGGCGCCCCGGGTTCTCGCTGAGCTGTTGGCCGCCGGTGTCGCGGTGGATCCCGAAGCGGCAGCGATTGTTTCGGACGGGCACACGATGTCGTACGCCGAGTTGGACGCCTGGTCGAACCGTGTCGCGCGCGAGCTGATCGATCGGGGTGTCGGCCCCGGCGACCAGGTGGCGTTGGCGATGGCCCGATCGGTGGAACTCGTGGTCGGCATGTGGGCGGTCACCAAGACCGGCGCCGCCTTCCTGCCCGTGGATCCGCGCAACCCCGCCGAACGCGTCGGGCACATGGTCGCCGACTCGCGGGTGCGGGTCGTGGTCACGGTCGAGGCGTGGCGAGAGCTGGTCTCCGGACCCGTCCGGCGGCTGCTGCTCGACGATCCGGAAACCCGGAAGGCGATCGAGGCGCGGTCCTCGGACGCGGTGACCGATACGGATCGAACGCGGACGCCGCATGTTCGCGACACCGCCTACGTGCTGTACACCTCGGGCTCGACCGGGACGCCGAAGGGCGTCGCGGTCACCCACGAGGGGCTGGCCAATTTCGCGGCCGTGGAACGTGACCGTTTCGGCGCGGACAGCCGGTCGCGGGTACTGCACGCGTCCGCTCCCGGTTTCGACGTCGTGGTCCTCGAGCTGCTGCTGGCCCACACCAACGGTGCGGTGCTCGTGGTGGCGCCGCCGGAAGTGTTCGGCGGCCCCGAACTGGCGGAATTCATTCGGCAGCAGCGCGTCTCGCACTCCTTCCTGACGCCGAGCGTGCTGTCGACGATGTCGCCGGAGGGGTTGGATCGCCTGCGGGTGCTGATGGCCGGTGGCGAGGCCGTGACGCCGGAGATCGTCACGCAGTGGTCGCCGGGCCGGCGACTGCTGAACGGGTACGGCCCGACCGAAACGACGATCCTGGCCGGAATCGGTGGCCCGCTGCGTCCCGGTGCGGCCGTCACGATCGGTGGTCCGATCAGCGGCGTGGAGGCCGTCGTGCTGGATGCCTGGCTGCGGCCGGTGCCGGTGGGCGTGGTCGGCGAGTTGTATCTCGCCGGTGTGCAACTGGCCCGCGGATACGTGAACCGGCCGGTGGCGACGTCGAACGCGTTCGTCGCGAACCCGTTCGGTGCGCCGGGATCCCGCATGTACCGCACCGGCGACCTCGCTCGCTGGACGCCGGAGCGCACCGTGGAGTACCTCGGTCGTCGCGACTTCCAAGTCAAGATCCGCGGTCAACGGATCGAGCTCGGTGAGATCGAGGCCGTGCTGGCCGCGCACCCCGGCGTGGAACACGCGGTCGTCGTGCTGCGCGAAGACGAGCGCGGCGTCGGCAGACTCGTCGGCTACCTGGTCGGCGCCGAGAACCTGGATCCGGAGGAGATCAGGGCGGCCGCGCGGCTGCGGCTGCCCGCGCACATGGTGCCCGACATCTGCACGGTGCTCGCCGAATTCCCGCTCACCAGAACCGGAAAGCTCGACCGCCTGGCACTGCCCGCCCCGCGGTTCTCGGCGGCGCGGGCCTGGACCGCACCGGGCACGGAGACCGAACGGCAAGTCGCGGAAATCTTCGGAAGCGTCCTTGGCATCGACCGGGTCGGGGCGGGCGACAGCTTCTTCGACCTCGGCGGCAACTCGTTGTCGGCGACGCGGGTGACCGCTCAGTTGGGTACCGCGCTCGGAGTGAGCGTGGGCGTTCGCGACCTGTTCGAAGCGCCGACGGTCGCCGGACTCGCCGCCCGTCTGGACGCCTCCGAGCGGACGGTCCGCGCGCCACTGGTGCCGCGCCCCCGCTCCGGGCTGGTGCCGTTGTCGCCGGCACAACAGCGGATGTGGTTCCTCAACCAGCTCGACACCGCCGTCGGCGCGTACAACATCCCGCTGGTGATCCGGTTGACGGGCGAACTCGACATCGACGCGTTGCGGCGCGCGTGCGAGCTGGTCCTCGATCGGCACGAGTCACTGCGGACCAGATTCCCGATGACCGACGGGACGCCACATCAGGTCGCGGTCCCCGTCGAAGAGGTCACGATCGGGCTGACCGCCGTACCGGTCGAGGCGGATCGGCTGCTGGAGCGAGTGCTCGCCACCGTCTCGGCGAGCTTCGATGTCACACAGGCGCCGCCGCTGCGCATGGCGTTGTTCCGGCTCGTAGCCACCGAGCACGTCTTGGTCATCGCCGTGCACCACATCTGTGCCGACGGGCAGTCCATGATGCCGCTCGCGCGAGACGTGGCGGTGGCCTACCAGGCGAGCAAACAGGGGACACAACCGATCTGGCCCGCTCTCGCGGTCCAGTACGCGGACTACACGCTCTGGCAGCGCGATGTACTCGGCGACGAGCGCGACCCGGGCTCGGTCATGTCCCGGCAGTTGCGCTTCTGGAAGGACACCCTCGCCGGGCTGCCCGAACTGCTCGAACTGCCCACCGACCTGCCGCGTCCGCCGGTGGCGTCGATGCGCGGCCGGACCGTGGATTTCGAGATCTCCGCCGCGTTGCGGGAACGAATCGGCGCGGTGGCGCGCGCGGCGAACGCGACTGTCTTCATGGTCGTGCACGCCGCGCTGGCCGTCCTGCTGGCGCGGTCGGCCGGTGTCGGCGATGTCGCGGTGGGTGCTCCGGTGGCCGGACGCGGGGAGCGTGAACTCGACGATCTGATCGGCATGTTCGTCAACACCCTCGTGCTGCGGTCACGGGTGTCGTCGCGTCAGTCGTTCGCCGACCTGCTCGCGGCGACGCGGGAAACGGATCTGGCGGCGTTCGCCCATGCCGACGTGCCGTTCGAGCAGGTGGTGGAGGCGATCAATCCACCGAGGTCCACGGCCCATCTGCCGCTGTACCAGGTGACGCTCGATGTGCAGAACCTCAGCAAGGCCGCATTGGAACTGCCGGGGCTCACCGTCGAGCCGGTCGAGAACGGCTTCGAACCGGCGCAGGCCGACCTGAACCTGAATCTGGTGGAAGGGTCCGGCGCCGGTGGGCAGGCGGAGGGCATCCGAGGTCGCCTGACCTACGCCACCGATCTCTTCGTCGAGGAGACGATGACCCGGTTCGCGGCGGCCTTCGTGCGAATCCTGGAGCAGGTGACCGCCGATCCGGAGGTCGCCGTCGGTGACATCGACCTCGTGGGCCCGCAGCAGCGTCGCGAGCTGCTCGGCGCGGCCGGTGGCGCCGGGGTCGCGGTGCCGGACACGACCCTCGCGGAACTGTTCACCGCCCAGGCCGTCGCGCGACCGGACGCGGTGGCGGTGACCGACGGCGTGTCGCGGCTGACCTACGCGGAGCTGGATCGGCGCTCCGCCGCGGTGGCCGCTCGGCTGGCGGAGCGGGGAGTGGGTCCGGAATCGCTGGTGGCCGTGGCGCTGCCGCGCTCGGCGGACCTGGTCGTCGGCCTGCTCGGCGTCGTGCGCGCGGGTGCGGGATATCTGCCGCTGGATGTGGCGTATCCGCCCGAACGATTGCGCTTCATGCTCGACGATGCTCGCCCTGCCGCGGTTCTGTCCTCGGCGGACCTGGCCGCCGCGGTGCCGGAGTGCACCGCGCCGGTACTGCTCATCGAGGAGTGCGCGAACGACGACGCGGCGGGCTCCGATTCGGTGGTGTCGCGTGCGCGGCCGGGCAACGTCGCCTACGTGATCTACACGTCGGGATCGACGGGCCGCCCGAAGGGCGTGACGGTCGGCCACCGGGAAGCGGTCACCCTGTTCACCAACGCGGCCGAGCGATTCGATCTCGGACCCGACGACGTGTGGACGATGTTCCATTCCTACGCCTTCGATTTCGCGGTGTGGGAGATCTGGGGCGCGCTGCTGTCCGGCGGCAAGGTGGTCGTGGTCGACTACGACACCTCCCGGTCGCCGGAGGCGTTCGTGGACGTCGTGGCGCGGGAGGGCGTGACCGTGTTGAGCCAGACGCCGTCGGCGTTCTACGGATTCGTCGACGCGGAGCGCCGCTATCGGGAATCCGGCTGCCCCGCAGGAGATCTCGCGTTGCGTTATGTCGTCTTCGGTGGCGAGGCGCTGGACGCGTCGCGGTTGGGTGACTGGTTCGCCGCGCACGCGCCGGGCATGCCACGGCTGATCAACATGTACGGCATCACCGAGACGACCGTGCACGTCACGTTCTCCGAAGTGACGCAGGCGCGCTCGGCCGGGATCGGTGTGCCGCTGCCCGGGCTGCGGGCGTACGTTCTCGACGACCGGCTGCGTCCGGTGCCGATCGGTGTCGCCGGAGAGATCTATGTGGCTGGTGGGCAGCTTTCCCGGGGATATCTGGGGGCCGCGGCACTGACCGCGGGCCGATTCGTGGCGAATCCCTTCGATCCCGACGGCGCCCGGCTCTATCGATCCGGCGACGTCGGCCGCTGGCGGAAGTCCGCGAGCGGGCTGGAGTTGGCGTACGCGGGCCGGGCCGACGCGCAGGTGCAGTTGCGTGGTTTCCGCATCGAACTCGGCGAGGTGGAGTCGGCGCTGTTGCGCCATCCGCTCGTCACCCAGGCCGCGGTCACGGTGCACCGGCACGATCGCGGTGTCGATCAGCTGATCGGCTACGTCGTCGGCGTCGACGGCGAGCGGATCGATCCGGCGGAGGTCCGCGAGGCCGCCGCCCAGGTGCTTACCGGCTACATGCTGCCCGCGACGATCATGGTGTTGCCCGCACTGCCGTTGACGGTCAACGGCAAGCTCGACCGAAAAGCACTGCCCGACCTCGAGTTCGACGAGTCGACGATCGCGTTCGTGGCTCCCCGGACCCGCACGGAGAAGGTGATCAGCGACGTCTACGCGCAGGTCCTCGGCGTCCAGCGGGTCGGGGCATCGGACGGCTTCTTCGATCTCGGCGGCAACTCGCTGCTGGCCACCATGGTGGTGACCGAGTTGCGCGGCCGCGGCGTGACGATCCAGTTGCCGTGGATGTTCGACGACGCGACGCCGCGAGCTCTGGCGGCGCGGGCCGACGGCACGGCGGGCGGTTCGGGGCTGCAAGTATTGCTGCCGCTGCGCGCGCACGGCCCGAAGCCCGCGGTGTTCGCGGTGCACCCCGCGGGCGGGCTGGCGTGGTTCTACGGCGGAATGGTCGAACATCTGCACAAGGACCGGCCGGTCTACGGCTTGCAGGATCCCCATGTCGTGGCGGGCGAACCCGGTGCGCGTTCCATCGACGAACTCGCGGAACGCTATGTCGCCGAGATCCGCCGAGTGCAGCCGAGCGGGCCGTATCACCTGCTGGGGTGGTCGCTGGGCGGTGCGATCGCGCATGCCGTCGCGGTCCGGCTCCAGCGGGAAGGACAGCAGGTCGGCATGCTGGCCATGATGGACAGCGCGGTCGGCGACTCCGAGGCGCTGGCCGCGGCGGTGAGCGGCACCGCGGACGAGCCCGCGCCGAGCGAACTGATGGCCGATCTGCTCGGTGGCTGGCGTGAGCTGTTCGACCTCGGCGCCGAGGTGACCGCCCAGACCCACGAGCAGGCCTGGGCGGTGATCCGCGATCAGGTGACCGCCACCGGGATGTTCACCGCCGAACAGGTCGATCGGGTGATGGAGAGCTTCCGGACCGCGAGCGATATCGCCCGCGAGCACCGGCCGGGTGTCTTCGACGGCGATCTGATCTTCTTCACCGCAGGAAAAGACCGCGCGGACCACGACGCCGTCGTGCGGACGTGGCGGCCGTTCATCACCGGCGACCTGCACAACACGGTCGTCGACGCACGACATCTCGAGTTGACCCATCCGCACGCACTGGCCGTCATCGGCCCGATCCTCGAAAGGTTCGCGAACGCATGCTGAAGACTCTCGATCAACTCCAGCAACTCCGGCTCGAGGACGGCAGGACGGTCGCCTGTACCAGTCCGGCCGAGGCGCGGATGTTGTGGGGCGAGATGTCGACCGACGGCTTCTATCGGCTAGCGGCCGCGTTGCTGCGTCCCGGGGACATCGCACTGGACGTCGGCGCGAACATCGGGCTGAGCGCGATGATGTTCGCCGACACCTGCCCCGGCGTCCGGGTGATCGCCGCCGAGCCGGCCCCGGCGACCTTCGACTGTCTGCAGCGCAATATGGCCGCTCATGTGCCGGACGGTGTGCCGTTGCAGGTCGCGGTCGGCGCGGCGCCCGGCAGCGCGCCGTTCACCTGGTACCCACGGGCGTCGGCGAATTCGAGTCTCTACGCCGACCGCGCGGCCGACGACCGGGCCACCGAGATCTACCTGCGCAACAGTGGCCTGAACGACGAGGCGATCGCTCTCATCACCGCCGGGCTGCACGAGGGCGAGCGAATGGAGGTCGAAGTCACCACCGTTTCGGCGATACTCGACGAGCATGGCGGCAACGCGGAGGTCGGCTTGCTCAAGGTCGACGTCGAGCGAGCGGAGCTCGATGTCCTGCGCGGCATAGCCGCCGCGGACTGGCCGCGTATCCGTGCCGTCGTCGCCGAGGTGCACGATCGGGACGACCGCTTGGCCAAGTGCTGCGAATTGTTGAGCGGACACGGTCTGTACGCGCGAACGCGCCAGGACCCGAGCCTGGCCGGAACCGAACTGCACGAGATCTACGCCGCCAGACCGGGGAGCGTCTGACGGTCCCGCGCCGTCTTGTTCCATCCCGGCACGGGAACAGCGTGCGGACACTCTCCCAGGCTGTTCCCGTGCCGGATCGCCGCCCTTCCCGCGCGCTGTCGAGGACAGCCGGATCCCACGGTCGCGGGTGTGGTGACGACCCGGGTGCTGGCAAGCGCGGCGGGCACGGTATCGGTTACTGCCGAGCCATGTGCATGCGCATCTCGCTCTTGGCGTCCGTCGTCAGTTCCCCGGAGAGGTCCACGACGACCGTGCGCAACGTGCCGGTGAACCGGAAGGGCGGCCGGTAGTCGGGCACCACCGCGGAGCCCGGGTTGGCGCCGCAGGTCATCCCACCGGGGTTGAACGCGACCGGCGTGATGAACGGGAAATCGGCTTCGCCTGCCGGGCTGCGGTCGATGTAGAGCCGGGCGGTGCCAGGGGTGCCCTTTCCATTGCCGAAATCCGGTGCGCCGGTGGGTTCGAATTCGAAGCGCAATTCGTGGCGGCCTTCCGGGATGGTTCGTGTCGAGGCGACGCGGTGCACGGTGCGCTGCACGTAGTTGTGGGCGTAGTGCAGGTGGCCGTCTGCGACGAAGAAGGTCCAGCCTCCGGCATTGGTGCCCTGGCACAGCAAGACGCCCTCGGCGCCGCCGGACGGGATCTCCACTTCGGCGGTGACGCTGTGCGGGCGGTTCAGTACCCGCGGCGAGACGGCGGCAGGCAGCGTCTCGGTGTCCGGGCGCAGGGTGTATCGGGTCTGCGCGGGCGTGATCTGCGGGCGCTCGGCGAGCAGGCGTTGCAATCCGCTGCCGTCGATCGGCAGCACGTCGTAGCGGCCTGCTTCCACATACCACAGGGCGATCATCTCGTTGAGTTTGTCTCGACGTTCAGCGGCGAGGTCACGGGTCTCGGCGAAGTCCTCGGCGACGTGGTAGAGCTCCCAATCGTCGGCGTCGAGGCGGCCGAGGTCATCGGCCGTGATCGGCGTGCCGAACGGCCGGTCCGCTTCGGCGAAGGACGGGCCCGGCCAGGGGCACACGGCCCGCCAGCCGTTGTGGTCGATGGCTCGGTGGCCGAGCATTTCGAAGTACTGCGTGTGGTGCCGGGTCGCCGCGGTGGAATCGTCGAAAGTGTGGGCGAAACCGACACCATGCAAGGGGGACTGGGATACGCCCTTGATGGTGTCCGGCGGTTCGAGGCCGAAAGCGTCGAGGACGGTGGGAACGACGTCGATCAGGTGCGCGTACTGGGTTCGGATCTCACCCTGTGCGGTGATGCCCCGAGGCCAGTGGACCAGGAAGGGATCGCTGACGCCGCCGCGGTAGGTTTCGCGTTTCCACCGCCGGAAGGGAGTATTGCCCGCCCAGGTCCAACCCCACGGATAGTGGTTGAACGTGGTCGGACCGCCCAGCTCGTCGATGGCGCGCAGGCTGTCCACGATCGGTTCCGGGGCGTTGTTGAAGAACTGCAGTTCGTTCGTGGTTCCGGTGACCCCGCCCTCCGGGCTGGCGCCGTTGTCGGACACGAGCATGAGCAGGGTGTTGTCCAGCTGGCCGATCTGGTCGAGGAACTCGAGCAGTCGTCCGATGTGGTGGTCGGTATGGGTGAGGAATCCGGCGTAGACCTCCATCATTCGTGCCGCCAGGCGGCGTGCGTCGGCGGACAGCGCAGTCCATTCGGGCACATCCGGATCGCGGCGGGAAAGCCGCGCGTCCGGTGGTACGACACCGAGCTCGCGCTGCCGGTCGAACGTGTATTCGCGATAGGCGTCCCAGCCGCCGTCGAATCGGCCGCGGTAACGGTCCGCCCACTCCCTCGGCACGTGGTGCGGCGCGTGTGTGGCGCCGGTGCAGAAGTTCAAGAAGAACGGCTTGTCCGGAGCGACCTGTTTGGCGCCGGCGATGAAGGAGATCGCCTTGTCCACCAGGTCGGCGGTCAGGTGGTAGCCATCCTCCGGGGTGGCGGGCGGCTCGACCTGATGGTTGTCGTAGACCAGATCCGGATACCACTGGCTGGTGTCGCCGCCGAGGAATCCGTAGAACCGCTCGAAGCCCCGCCCGAGCGGCCAACGATCGTAGGGGCCTGCGGCGGATTCCTGCTCCGACGGCACCAGATGCCATTTGCCGACCATGTAGGTGTTGTAGCCGTGCTGCAACAGCATCTCCGAGAGGAATCCGTTCTCGAATGGAATGTTGCCGTTGTAGCCCGGATACCCGGTGGCGATCTCCGTGATGCCCGCCATGGCGTTGGCGTGATGATTACGCCCGGTGATGAGACAGGAACGCGACGGTGAGCACAACGCCGTCGTGTGCATATTGTTGTACAGCAGGCCGCCTGCGGCCAACGCGTCGAAATGCGGCGTGGAAATGGGACTGCCGTAACATCCGAGCTGTCCGAATCCGGTGTCGTCGAGCACGATGAACACCAAGTTCGGTGCGCCGGGCGCCGCCCGCACCGGTTGTGGCCATGCGGGATTCGACACATCCGTCGTTCGCCCGATGATTCCCGGAAAAGCCGTTCCCCGTTTGTATTCTTCCAGTGACATCTACCCGCCCTCCGTCCTGCGGATCGGACTGGACGCCGGCCCGATTCCCCGAATGAACGCATGCGGTGCCACCGTGCCGACGAGCGGTGCCGCGGTGGCACGTGCGGAAATTATTGCGACGGCACAGTGAAAATGCTAGACGACGCGGGCACGGCTGTCAGTGGGCGAAAATTCCGGCCACCGCATCGAATGCGGTGGCCGGTGCGATCGTGCTGTCTCAGCCGGATCAGAATGCCGCTTCGTCGAGATCCATGACGCTGATGTCGACGTCGGAGATGACCGACCATTCCGCGCTGAGGTGCGGCAGGACAGTTTTGGCGAAGAACGACGCGACGGCGATCTTGCCCGCGTAGAAAGCGCGGTCTCCGCCGCCCGGCTCGGCATCCAGGGCCGCGGCGGCGATCTCGGCGGCGACGATCAGACGCCAGGCGATGAGGAGATCGCCGACGGCGAGCAGGAACCGGACGGAATTCAGTCCAATCTTGTACAACTCGGTGGGTTGCTGCTGGGCGGCGATCAGGTGCTGGGTGAATCGGCCCGCCATGTCCTGGACATCCTCCAGCGCGGTGGCCAGCAGCACCTTCTCGGTCTTGAGCCTGCCGTTGCCCACGCTGGATTGCGCCGTGTCCCGGATCTTGCCCGCGATGTGCGCGAGCGCGACGCCGCGGTCGCGGGCGATCTTGCGGAAGAAGAAGTCCTGCGCCTGGATCGCGGTGGTGCCCTCGTAGAGCGAGTCGATCTTCGCGTCGCGGATGTACTGCTCGATCGGGTAGTCCTGCAGGAAGCCCGAACCGCCCAGAGTCTGCAGCGACTCGGTCAGGTACTGGTAGGCCCGCTCCGAGCCGACGCCCTTGACGATCGGCAGCAGCAGGTCGTTGACCCGCGCGGCCAGGTCGGCGTCCGCCCCCGAGATGTGCTGCGCGACTACGGCGTTCTGGTGACCGGCGGTGTACAGGTACACCGCGCGCAGGCCTTCGGCGTAGGCCTTCTGCATCATCAGCGACCGGCGCACGTCGGGGTGCCGGGTGATGGTCACCTTCGGTGCGGACTTGTCCGCCATCTGGGTCAGATCGCTGCCCTGCACCCGGTTCTTCGCGTATTCGAGGGCATTGAGATAGCCGGTCGACAAGGTGGCGATGGCCTTGGTGCCCACCATCATCCGAGCTTCCTCGATGACGTGGAACATCTGCGCGATGCCGTTGTGCACCTCGCCGACCAGCCACCCCTTGGCCGGGATGCCGTGGCCGCCGAAGGTGAGCTCACAGGTGGCGGACGCTTTCAGGCCCATCTTGTGCTCGACGTTGGTGACGAACACGCCGTTGCGGTCGCCCAGCTCACCGGTCTCGTGGTCGAAGTGGAACTTCGGTACGAAGAACAGCGACAGGCCCTTGGTGCCCGGTCCGGCACCCTCGGGGCGAGCCAGCACCAGGTGGGCGATGTTGCCGAACAAGTCGTCGGCGTCGGCGGAGGTGATGAACCGCTTCACGCCCTCGATGTGCCAGGTGCCGTCTTCCTGCTCGATCGCCTTGGTGCGACCGGCGCCGACGTCGGAACCGGCGTCGGGCTCGGTCAGCACCATGGTGGCGCCCCAGTTGAGTTCGGTGATGAATCGCGCCCAGCGCCGCTGCTGCTCGGTGCCGATGCCGTCGATGATGTGGGCCATCATCGGCCCGGTGAGATACATGTAGGCCGCGGGCTGCGCCCCGAGCACGAATTCGCTGATGGCCCAGCTGACCATCGAGGGGGCGGGCACTCCGCCGACCGCCTCGGACTTGCCGACGCGCCACCATTCGGCGTCGTACCAGGCGCGCACCGCCTTCTTGAACGACTCCGGCAGGCTGACCGAGTGGGTGGCCGGATCGAAAACCGGCGGGTTGCGGTCGGTTTCGGCATACGGTTCGGCGACCGGCCCTTCGGCCAGGCGCGCGGCCTCCGCCAGCATCGATCGCACGGTGTCGCCGTCCAGGTCCCCGAACGCTCCGGTCCGCAGGATGTCGTCGAGTCCGTACACCTCGAACAAATTGAACTCGAGGTCACGCACGTTGCTCTTGTAATGGCTCACGAGCCAGGGCCTTTCGAGAAACGGCCGGTGTACCGGCGAGGGATTCGGCGGGCGCACGGATAGGTGCTCACCCACGGCACACTGTGCGGCACCGATGACGCGAAAGCAATCTTATGTTAATAACCACTAAGTAGATGGTCGGATGTCCAACGGCGTTCAATCCGCTGCTAGCACGTAATTGGCGCAGCTAAGTTAATGTTCGCTAAGTGGTGCAAATCACTGCGCGGGGGCGCGGCCGGGATTTCCCGCCGTTTCGATCCGCTCCCCGATGGCCACGAGGACGTCGACGAGATCGGCGCGCCGCCGGAAGCGGGGATTGCGTACGGCATCGATGACGACGGTGACGATCGCGCGGCTGAGCACCCGCGCGACGGGCGCGGATAGATCCGGCCGCACCGCCTGCAGCATGCGGGCCCACTGGGCGATGCCGTCGAGGCGCACCCTCCGGTAGCGCTGCACCCCGTCGCCAGGAAGATGCCGGGTCTCGCTGACCGTGATCGCCAGGAGGTCGGGTTCGTCGACGCCCAATTGCGCGAAGCTGCGCATGAGCGAGCGCAGGGACTCCTCGGCGCTGCGGCCCTCGGCGATCGCCCGGGCGAGCAGCAGTCGGAGCCACTCGTCCTGACGCCGGACGATCTGGTCCAGCAACTCCGCCTTGCTGGAGAAATGGTGATACAGGGCGGGTCCGGTGACGCCGACGGCCGCACCGATGTCCTCGATGCCCACCGCGGCATAACCGCGGGTGCTGAACAACCGCGCCGCCTCGGCGAGCATTCGCTCCGAGCGCAGCGCTCGGTCCAGTGCGGTGTTGCCGATCTCGGTGCGCGGTGGCCGGCTCGGCGCGTGGCCGTCCGGGTGTTCGGGCATCCGGGTCGTGATCACCGCCGCGACGGCCGCGTCGAGCACTTGCGCGGCGGCAGGCGCGGGCAACTCGGCGCGGTGATAGGAGGGGCTGACCGCGATCGACAGCACGCACCAGCTCAGCAGTTCGACATCGGCCGCGCTCAGTTCGGGTCGGCGTAGGTGGATCGTGTGTCGTAGGTAGCGGGTGAGCCGCGCGGCGCGGAGGAGCACCGCGGTCTTGTCGGCGGCGGTCAGATTGCGGAACTCCAGTTGCCACAGCCGCGGCAGGCCGCGCAACTCCAGCGCGACCCGGACCAATTCGGCCGTTACCGCGGCACCGGAGTCATCGGCGCGATAGGCGGCGTCCAGCCGGTTCAAGGTGTCGTCGAGGCCAACCAGCAGGCATTGGCCCAAAAGTTGCTGTTTGTTGCGGAAGTGTCGATACAACGCCGTCGCCGAGATGCCCACCGCCGCCGCGATGTCGGCCATCGTCGTGCCGTAATAGCCCCCGTGCGTGAAGGCGTCGACCGCGGCGTCCAGGATCATCTCGCGCCGACGAGGTGGTCTCCGCCGTGGTTGTCCGCTGTTCGCCTGTGTGCCCATCGCGGTCAGTGTCGCGCATCGGACGGTCCGCACCGGCTATCGGGTCGACCGGGGAGGCCGACCCGATAGCTGGTGCGCCGTGGCGATCGGTCGCGGCCACCGGTCCGTATGACGATTTCGTCACGGGCCACGCCGATGTCCTACTGTCGAGTAGGCTTCCCGCAGCTATCACCAGCCCGGGGATCGTTGTCCCACCAGGTAAGCAGAGGGAGCCCGCCCGTGAGCGCTGACACCGCGGACGCCACAGCACTGTCCACCATCGCGGCCCGCCTGCGCATTGCGACGACCGTCATCCTGCGGCGCGCCCGGAGAGATCCCGACGAACGGCGGCTGTCCGCGACGCAATGGGCGGTCCTGGGACGGCTGCATCGATACGGCGCCATGGCCGCGATCGACTTGGCGCGGCTGGAGATGCTGCGGCCGCAGACGATGCGCAACGTGGTCGACGGCTTGCGCGACCAGGGTCTGATTGTCGGTGTGCGCGACCCGAACGACGGACGCCGGGTGAATCTGACCCTCACCGACGAAGGTCGCGCGTGGGTGTGCGGACATCAAGCGTCCGCAAACGACGCGCTGGCGCAAGCGTTGTCGGAGAGTTTGCGGACGGGTGAGTTGCACAAGGTCGGCGAGGCGCTGGATCTGCTCGAGCGCATCGCCTACGGTGACCGGGGAGCGGATGCGCTGATCGCGGGCGGTCTCGGCGCCGGGTCACTGGTGGCCGACTCGCGATGACTCGGCCGCCGCCCGGCCGTTTCCAGCAGCGCCCGGGAGGCGTGCCGCAGGTGCCGTTCGGCGAGTGAGTAGAGCAGGGCGTCCGAGCACCTGGTCATGGCGCGGCCACCGAGTCCACATCGAGCGGGTGAGCGGCTCGTGATGCGCTCCGAGCCCGCACCGGCGGGGTGGGTAAGGTCTGAAGCGTCGTGGAACGGACGCCACGATGCCGCCGCCGAACAGCTTCGCGCGGACGCGCCGCCCTGTCGAACGAAGAGAGCTGATTGATGCCGACCTCTACAGCGCGCGCACAGATCGGGGTCACCGGTCTGGCGGTCATGGGTAGCAACATCGCACGGAACTTCGCCAGGCACGGCTATACCGTCGCGCTGCACAACCGCAGCATCGCCAAGACCGACGCACTGCTCGAGGCCCACGGCGACGACGGCGACTTCGTGCGAACCGAAACGATCGAGGAGTTCGTCGCCGCGCTGGAGAAGCCGCGCCGGGTGCTCATCATGGTGAAGGCAGGCGCCCCGACCGACGCGGTCATCGAGGAACTCGCGGACGCGATGGAGCCGGGCGACATCATCATCGATGGTGGAAATGCCCTCTACACCGACACCATTCGGCGGGAAGCCGCGATGCGCGAGCGCGGGCTGAACTTCGTCGGAGCGGGCATCTCCGGTGGCGAGGAGGGCGCCCTCAACGGCCCCGCGATCATGCCCGGCGGCCCCGAGGAGTCCTACGACTCGCTCGGGCCGCTGCTGGAATCCATCGCGGCGAAGGTCGACGGAACGCCCTGCTGCACCCACATCGGCCCGGACGGCTCCGGACATTTCGTCAAGATGGTGCACAACGGCATCGAGTACGCCGACATGCAGCTGATCGGTGAGGCCTACCACCTGTTCCGCGACGCGCTCGGTTTCGACGCCAAACAGATCGCCGACGTGTTCACCCAGTGGAACTCCGGCGACCTGGAGAGCTACCTGGTCGAGATCACCGCCGAGGTGCTGAACCAGGTCGACGCGAAGACGGGCAAGCCGCTGGTCGACGTGATCGTCGACGCGGCGGAGCAGAAGGGTACCGGGCGCTGGACGGTGAAGTCCGCGCTCGACCTCGGCGTGCCGGTGACCGGAATCGCCGAAGCGGTGTTCGCGCGGGCGCTGTCCGGTTCGCGCGAGCAGCGCAAGGCCGCGCGGGGTCTGGCTTCCGGGCGGCTGGCCGACAAGCCCACCGACGTGGAGCGGTTCACCGAGGACATCCGGCAGGCGCTCTACGCCTCGAAGGTGGTCGCCTACGCGCAGGGCTTCGACCAGATCGCCGCGGGCAGCGCCGAATACGACTGGAACCTGCGCCCGGGCGATCTCGCGACGATCTGGCGCGGCGGCTGCATCATCCGCGCCCGGTTCCTCAACCGGATCAAGGACGCCTACGACGAGAACCCGGCGCTGCCGAGCTTGATTCTCGCACCGTACTTCCGTGAGGCGATCGAGACGGCCATCGACAGCTGGCGCCGCGTTGTGGCCACCGCGACACTGCTCGGCATTCCGGTTCCCGCGTTCGCGTCGTCGCTGTCCTACTACGACGCCCTGCGCGCCGAGCGTCTCCCGGCCGCGCTCACCCAAGGGCAGCGTGATTTCTTCGGCGCGCACACCTACGAGCGGGTGGACGCCGAAGGCAAGTTCCACACGCTGTGGAGCGGGGACCGCAGCGAGGTTCGCGCCGACTAGCCGGACGCGCTGTCGCAGTGCGGGATTCGCTTCCGCACTGCGACAGCGGTCGCTGTTACTCCCGTGATCCGGCAGCTCGCTCCCACGCACCCCGGCGGAGCAGGCGTAGCCCGTTGAGCCCGACGAGGACGGTGGATCCCTCGTGCCCGGCGACGCCGAGGGGGAGCGGCAGGGTCCCGGCGAGGTCCCAGACGACCAGCACGCCGATGCAGGTGGCGGCGATGGCCAAGTTGGCGCTCACCACCCGTCGCGCCTGCCGGGACAACGCGATCACCGCCGGGATCGTGGTCAGGTCGTCGCGCACGACGACGGCGTCCGCGGTCTGCAAGGTGAGGTCGGATCCGGCGCCGCCCATAGCGATGCCGACCTCGGCCGCGGCGAGCGCCGGGGCATCGTTGATGCCGTCACCGACCACGGTCAGTTTCCGCCCGTCTGCCTGCAACTCGCGCACCGCGATCATTTTGTCGCCGGGCAGCAGCTCCGCCCGGACGTCGCTGATGCCGACCCGCGCGGCGAGCCGATCGGCGGTGGCGGTGTTGTCGCCGGTCAGCAGTATCGGCGCGCTGCCGGTCAACGCGGTCGTCGCGCGCACGGCCGCCACCGCTTCGGGCCGGAGCTGATCGGTCAGTGCGAGCACTCCGATCGGTTCGTGCTCGCAGGTCACGACCACGGCGGTGTAGCCGCTCGCGTGGAAGGCGTCGACAGTTGTGTGGGCCTCGCGGGCGGGTTCCCACGCGGCGGGGGAGCCGACGCCGATGAGACGGCCACCGACACGGGCGGTCACGCCGCGACCGGGGTGGGCCGTGAACTCGGTGACCTCGGGCAGCCGCAGCTCTCGGTTGCGGGCCGCGCGCACGATCGCCGCCGCGAGGGGGTGCTCGCTCGGGTGCTCGGCCGCCGCGGCGAGCCGAAGCACCTCGGCGTCGGTGAATCGCTGGTCCAGGCAGCGGATCTCGGCGAGTTCCGGGATGCCGCGGGTCAGGGTGCCGGTCTTGTCGAAGGCGACGTGCGTGGTGGCGCCGAGCTTTTCCATGACCACCGCGGACTTGACCAGGACACCGTGACGCCCCGCGTTGGCGACGGCCGCCAGCAGGGGCGGCATGGTGGCCAGCACCACCGCGCAGGGGGAGGCGACGATCATGAACGTCATCGCGCGCAGCAGCGCTCGCCGCACGTCGTCACCGAGCAGCAGCGGGATCGCGAACACCGCGAGGGTGACCGCGACCATGCCGACGGAGTAGCGCTGTTCCACCTTCTCGATGAAAAGCTGGGTGCGCGCTTTGGTTCGGGCCGCCTGCTCGACCAAGGCGGCGATGCGCGCTACCACCGAGTCCCGCGCGCGGCGCACGACACGGATGCGCAGGGCGCCCGTGCCGTTGAGGGTGCCCGCGTACACCTCGTCGCCCTCGGTTTTGTTCACCGGCAACGGTTCGCCGGTGATGGTGGCCTGATCGACCTCACTGCCGCCGGAGAGGACGGTCGCGTCCGCGGCGATCCGCTCGCCGGGCCGCACCACGAGGACGTCTCCGACGCGCAGTTCGGTGGCGTGGACCGTCTCTTCCTCGCCGTCGCGCCCGACCCGGGTCGCGGTGTCGGGTGTGAGGTCGAGCAGTCCGCGCACCGAGTCCTCGGTCCGGGCGGTGGCCAGGGCTTCCAGTGCGCCGGAGGTCGCGAAGATGACGATCAGCAACGCGCCGTCGGTGATCTGGCCGATGGCCGCCGCACCGATCGCCGCGGCGACCATGAGCAGGTCGACGTCGAGCGTCTTGTCGCGGAACGCCTGTAGGCCGGCCCACCCGGGTTCCCAGCCGCCTGCGGCGTAGCAGGCCAGGTACAGGCCCCAGCGCAGCCACTGGGGGCCATCGGTCAGCTGCACCGCCAGCCCGGCGCAGAAGAAGACCACGGCCACTGCGGCCCAACGCGCTTCGGGCAGGGCGAACAGCCTGGTCCGGCGCACGGGCACGCGACCGGAGGGCGGAGTCGGACGGGTCGGCGCGAGCGTCGGCGCGGCCACGGGTCACCTCCAGAACGGCAACGAACAGACGGCCCGAGCCATACCAGAACACATGAACACGTCTTCATTTGTTCCTAGAGTATGCTGTTCAGTCATGGGACACGGCGTCGATGGCAGGGACCGCCCCGCCGTGCGCTTGGATCCCGAATCGGCCACCCATGTGGCGACCACATTGCAGGCGCTGGCCACACCGAGCCGCTTGATGATCCTCACCGAACTGCGCCAAGGGCCGCTGCCGGTGAGCGCGCTGGCCGATGCCATCGGCATGGAACAGTCCGCCGTCTCCCACCAGCTTCGGCTGCTGCGCAATCTGGGTCTGGTCACGGGCACTCGCACCGGCCGCAGCATCGTCTACAGCCTCTACGACAACCACGTCGCTCAACTGCTGGACGAGGCGATATACCACAGCGAACACCTGCGCCTCGGCTTGTCCGACCGTCCTGAGGCCGCGGTCTGACCTACCCTGCGCACTGGCGATCCCGGCTGCTCGGCAAGTCTTTCACCCGCTTCGGGTGATGTCGGCCCGGTACGGCGGTGGCACCGTCCAGGAAATGACGGCCCCGGCGATGGTGGACACCCGGTACGAGTTCGCGAATGGCTATCCGATCGAGTCTTCCGCGACTCGGGCCTGGGACGACAGCGTGTTCCAGCGCGCCGTGGTCGCGTACCGGTTCTGGTATCCGACCGTGTCGATGGAAGGAATCTTCAACGGCAACAGGGAGATCGGACTGAACGACAACCGCGCGGTCGGAATCGCCTCGACCGGGCCGCGGCATATCGGGTTCACTCTGAATTCCGATACCCCGTATGGTGCCGCGGTGCTGGATCTGTCGGCGGGGCCGATGGTGGTCGAGCTGCCGCCGGGACCCTATATAGGCCTGGTCGACGATCATCATCAACGGTGGATCACCGATCTCGGCATTCCCGGGCCCGACCGAGGGCAGGGCGGCACTTACGTCATCGTTCCTCCCGGCTACGCGGGGGCGCTGCCGGATCGGGCGCACGTCGGGCGATCCGCGTCCTTCAAAGTGCTGCTCGTCGTGCGCGCGCTGCCGCTCGGTGGCGACCTGGCCGAGGCGATGGATGCGCTGCGGGCGGTCCGGGTGCGTCCGCTCGAGGAGGCGGGCGCGGTGCTGGACATCATCGACACCACCGAGGTGGCCATGGACTCCACCTGTTTGTGCTGGGAAGCCGACATCTCCTACTGGCGGGTGCTGCACGGGATTCTCGAGACGGAGCCGGTGGTGCCGGAGTTCTTACCGATGTACGGGCTGCTCGGGGCGATCGGTCTCGAGCGAGGCGCTCGGTTCGCGCCCGACCGCCGGTCCGCGGCGCTGTTGACGGCCGCGGCGCGGACCGGGCGCGGTCAATTGCTCGTCTCCGCGTTCGCCAGTGGCCGGCCGGACCGCATGGCCTGGCCGGACCGTCGCTGGGAATGGGTGGGACCGGTCACCGACAACGGCGACTTCCGGACCGCCTCCGGTCTCGACCTCGAAGCGCGCGACCGGTGGTTCGCTCAAGCGATCATCGCCTCACCGGCCATGTTCCGGCGGCAGGTGGGCGGCGGATCGCTGTATTGGCTCGCCGTGCGGGACGGGCGAGGGGATTACTTGGACGGCAGTGCCACTTACACCCTCGATATACCGCGGCCGGTGCCAGCCGGGCTGTTCTGGTCCGTGACGGTCTACGACGCGCAGACCCGCTCGCAGGTCCAGGCCGACCAGGGCAAGGCCGCCCTCCGGTCGCTGTTCGAGTTGCGCGACCTCCCGCCCGACGGCCCCGTACGGCTGCACTTCGGCCCCATTCCTCCTGACGGCGCGGAGACCCGCTGGCTGCAAACCGTCCCCGGCCGCGGATGGTTCGCCTATCTGCGCATCTACGGACCCGAGGAAGCGGCGTTCGACCAGACTTGGCGGCCCGGCGATTTCGAGCGCACGAGCTGATCGAGTGTGGGCGACGGCCTCGTCGCTCGGCCTATGGGGGCGGGAGGGCAGCGCTTGCGTCTCATCGATCAGGCCGATGTCTCCGGCGAAGATCGGCGGTCCGGGATTTCCGCGCGGAGCAACTCGATCAAGCCAGGGAATCGGTGCTGGAGTTCGGCTCTGCGTAGTTGGGCCATATTGCTGTTGCCGCGATCGACCTGACGGATCAGCCCGGCCTGGCGAAGAATCCGAAAGTGATGTGTGAGTGTCGCTTTCGACACCGGGAGGCCGAATGAACTGCAATGGCGCTCGGTGCCGTCGGGCTCGGCGAGGAGCGTGAGGATCACCTGGCGGCGATGCCGATCGGCGAGCGCGGCGAACACCGAACCGAGTTCCATCTCCTCCGGTTCGGGCTGATCGCTGCCGGGCACGGTGAACCTCCTCCATAGGTACGTCTTGCATCGTACCTCAGTGGCCGCTAGCGTCCGAGGTATGAAAAATCTCGTACCTGATGACGCGCCCTACGTCCTCGTCGGTTTCGCCCACCCCAAACCGGAGCGCGCGGCGGAGCTGCGTGAGCTGCTGCTGTCCTTCGTCGAGCCGACGCGCGCCGAAGAAGGTTCGTTGGAGTATCACTTTCACGAGGACAAGGACCGGCCGGGCACGTTCGTCTTCTACGAGGTATGGCGGTCCAAGGAGGATCTCGATCGCCATTTGGCCCTGCCGCGCATGCGGGCGTTCTGGGACAACCGCATGGACTACCTCGAACGGGATCTCGACATCCGCTGGCTGTCGATGCACAGCGCGTATCCGCGCCCGGTCGCAGGCTGACAACCTGATCGATCCGCTGCTTGACCTGGAGCGCGCTCCAGCACTTAGGGTGCGCTCATACAGGGTTGACCAGCAGAAGGGATCACTTCATGGAGCTCGGTTTTCACATACCAATCTTCGATATCGACGGTGGCACCACCGCCATCGCCGGTGAGCTGGCAAGGGTGGGCGCGGCGGCGGAGGAATCCGGCGCGACGTGGCTGTCGTTCATGGACCACTACTTCCAGATCGAGCCGACCGGCCTGCCCGCGGAGGCGAACATGCTGGAGGGGTACACGACCCTCGGCTACCTGGCCGCGCACACTTCGCGCATCGACCTCGGACTGCTCGTCACCGGCGTGACCTACCGTCATCCCGGTCTGCTCGCCAAAATCGTCACCACCCTCGACGTCCTGTCGGGCGGCCGGGCGGTCCTCGGGATCGGCGCCGCGTGGTTCGAGCGCGAGCACCGCGGGCTCGGTGTGCCGTACCCGCCGACCGCCGAACGGTTCGAGCGGCTGGAGGAGACGCTGCGCATCTGCCGCCAGATGTGGGACCCGCAGGACAACGGGCCGTTCGACGGGAAGTACTACCAGCTGGCCGAGACGCTGTGCTCGCCGCAGCCCATCAACCGGCCGAAGGTGCTCATCGGCGGCGGGGGAGAGCGCAAGACGCTGCGATTGGTCGCGCAGTACGGCGACGCCTGCAACCTGTTCGGCTCATCGCCTGCGGACGTCGAGCACAAACTCGACGTGCTGCGCGGGCATTGCGACGACGTCGGTCGCGACTATGACGAGATCCGCAAGACGATCATCGCCAACAACCCGCGGCCGAGCCCGGAAAACCGCGACGAATTCGTCCGGCAGATGGCGGACTACGCCGAACTCGGCATCGAGACCGCCATCGTCACTCCGACCACCGGCTCACCGGCGGCATGGATCGATGGCATGGCGCCTGCCGTCCCGCAACTGGCGGAACTCGGCTGAGGTATCCGGCGCGGGCCCGGATCGTTTCCGGGATTCCAGGCCCAGCCGGTGCGCCGATCATCGGTGCGCGCCGTACGAACCGGCGGGGCAGCGGTCCTACAATTTGTAGCCGATCTGACGCAACAGCTGCTTCCGGGCCGCCTGGTCGTCGGCATCTTCCACGCCGAGCGGCGCCGAACCGTCGATCACTCCGATGATTCCTCTGCCGAGTTCGGTTTCCGCGATCAGAACCTCGACGGGATTGGCTGTGGCGCAGTAGATTCCGCAGACCTCCGGGACCTGCTGCACGGCGTTCAGCACGTTGACGGGGTAGCCCTCGCGGAGAAAGACGATGAACGAGTGTCCCGCACCGATGTCGACCGCGTTCTTGGTGGCGAGCTCGACGAGTGCGTCGTCGTTGCCGGAGCGGCGGACCAGGCGCGGTCCGGAGGCCTCGCAGAACGCCAGTCCGAAGCGCAGGTGCGGACCGACTCCGACCAGCGCCTCGTGCAGGTCTTCCACGGTCTTGATGAAATGGGACTGTCCGATGACGACGTTGAGATCATCCGGTTTGTCGATGCGCACGGCTGTCAGCTCCACAGCGACATACTGCGCCCCGACGGCGTCGATTCATAGCATTTCGACATTTGTTCCGCGCGTCGCGAACGGGTCCCGTGATCACCCGCCGTGGGTGCCCCCCGGCCGGAAAGGCAGGTCCACGACCAGGGCGGTGGCGTTGTCCCTTCCACCGGCCAGGAGGGCGGCATCCACCAAAGTGTTCGCGATCGTGGGGGCCGCGTCGCCCTGCGCGAGGATGGCTTTGACCGCGGCGATGCCGAGTGGCTTGTGTACGCCGTCGGTGCTCAGCAGCAGTCTGCCCGTGCTCGACCCGGTGGCGGCGTATCCGATCGCGTCCGGCCGCACGGTGCGCGCCGAGGTGGTGACCAGATGATCCATTCGCGGGGTGGAGGCGAGCCCACGGGTGCGGTACAGCTCGGCGACGGTGTGGTCGGTCGTGATCTGGTGCAACACCCGCCCGTTCCAGCGATACGCGCGACAGTCGCCGACCCACGCCACCTCGCAGGGTCCATCGGGCTGATCGGCGGCCGGAAGCACCGCGACCACGAGCACGCTGTCGGCCGAAGGCTCCGGGACCTCGCGCAGGAGTTCCTCCTGGGCCGCGAGAATTCCCGCGCGCGCTCCGTCGGCGGCGGCGGAGCGCGCCGCCGCGGCGGCGACCGTGCGTGCCGCGCGGGCTCCGAGCAGATGATCTCCGATGCCGTCGGCGACGACGTACGCCGTCGCTCCGGTCACGGCGTCGGTCTCGATCGCCACCGCGTCGGCGTTGATCGACCGTGACGCGCGCCGACTGGCCGAAGCGCCGGTCGGGCCGCCCAGCCGCGGTGTCGGGATCCGCGGCATGCTCGCGGTGGTACCGGTAAACACGAACTGGTCTCCTCGTTGCTGGGCTCTGAGTGCTGCCGGCCAGCACCCTTCAAGGACACCGCATCAGTATTTGGACTTGGCGAGAGTCCGTTGTGTGAACGCTGAGAATTCGCTTTCGATCAGGTCACGACGGGCGTCCCGCCCGGTGGCGCCGCCCGCCTTCCGGCCGGAGCAGACGCTGCCGCCGGTGGGTGGACGAAGGGCGCATTGACCGATCACCGCTGTACCTTGTGCCGCAGTCCACAGCGCGGGATGCATTTCGCAACAGTGTTTCTGGATTCCGGCAATCGCTCGGCTCACTGTTCGTTGCTCGGCGCATTTACGTTCTCGGCTGTGCAGCAGGGGTGCGCGCAGCGCACAAATCACCGAAGCCGGTCACTTTTGTCCGGTTTGTTCGGCTCTCGCCGCGCAATTCGACGGATATCTGCGGCGACCGCAAATTCGGAGCCGTCGGCTCGTTACGTCCCAGCGCGGCTGCCGGACCGGTGCGTGTCCATGTCTGTTCGGCGCTGACGCAGCCGACAACCTTTCTGCCACAGATCAATCGACGCGCCGAGTCGGGTCGTGCAGCGGATCCGCCGGCGTCCGGCAACGCGCGCCGCCCCATGCGAAGGGGTGTTCAGGAACGGAGTACCACGTGGTCATCAGTCCGCTGGCCTACGATTCGCGCCGCGGCTGGTCCCGCCGCGCGGAGGTGTGCCCACCCCGGTGCTCGTGGTCGCCGCGATGGTCGGCATCCAGCTCGGCGCGGTCATCGCCGAGCACCTGTTCACACTCGCGTCGCCGGTAACGGTCGCGTGCGGCCGGATCATGCTCGCGGACGTGTCCGCCGTGCTGCTGTGGCGGCTTGGCGGCCGAGGCGGCGTCGGCCGTGCACTCGTCGCTGCTGCCGCATGCCGTCGAGATGGCGGCCGTGCGCCGGATCACGCCCGCGGTGTTCGGCGTCATGATGAGTTCGGAGCCCGTGGTGGCCGCGGGCGTCGGGCTGCCGTTGCTCGGCGCGCAGATGCGGGCGGCGCAGTGGTCGGGTATCGGCCTGGTGGTCGTGGCGTGCGCAGGAGTGGCGCGGGGTTCCCGTGCCGACGCCGTCGCGATCGGGCGTATGCCGAAATGGCGGTGTCCAGCGCTGTAGACAGGACAACACAGGTTTTCCGGATGTCGGCATCGTTCACGTGTTTCCGTCGCGGCTACCCACAGACATGATGACTAGGCAGAATGCATTCCGCACGCGACGATTTCGCTAGCGGGAGAAGTTGTCGGTGACGTAGACAACATCCGAAACTCGGTTGATTTCCCCGCATTACCGGCGGGTACGTGATCGAATGCTCTGCAACTGATGTCGCGAACCCATGTGATGCACCGGGTTCAGTAATCCGGGAGGTTGTGGCTGTGGCCGACGCAAGCGTGCCCACGCTGCGTCCGTCCGAGCTGGAGAGGTTGGCTCAGCTCGACGAACACAACGAACTTTCCGCCGACCAGGTGCGATCGAGTTCGCAGCGGCTGGGCGTGCCGGAGGAGGACCTGTGGCGGTGGCTGGAGGACCGCCGCAGTGCGTCCGCGCCCACCAGACGCATCGATGTCCCCGACCCTCCGACCGCCCACGTCGATGTTCCCGACCCGCCCACCACACGTGTCGATGTTCCCGACCCGCCGACCACGCGCATAGATGTCCCTGATCCGCCGACCACCCGGATCGATGGCCCTGAGCCACCGACCAGGCACGTGGGGTATGGGGAGAGCAACCACCGGCAGTCCCGCATCATCACGCTTCCCGAAGCGGCCGGAGGCGGGCTGCTTCCGCAGATCTCCGACGGGGACGTCACCACTTTCCGGGCCGATGCCTACCGGAGCCTGCCGTCGGAAGAATTCGCGCGCATCGACGCCGTCTACGCCGACGGGATCCAGCTGGCCTGCCGGTGGCTGGCCGAACACACCGGGCGACCGTGCAGGCACGACCTGAACCAGAACGGCGTCGGCAGCTGGCTGGGACCGCGCGGGGCCGGCCTGGCCGAATACATGCTCTCGGTGCTGCAACCTCGCCTCAGCGTGCCGGACCGCTTCCAGCAAGGCGCCGGTCTGGTGGACGAGTGGAACGACATTCTGAGCCTGTACCGATTCCTCGGCGGCCTCGTCGCCGACAGCCCCAGCCGCGGGCACACGATCACGCGCCTGCGCGGCGCGCAAGCGGCGTTCCTGTTGCACGGAATGCGCCTGGATCTGCCGCCGGACCTGGCCTACTCGGTCGGGCCGGGGCTGACGACGGTTCCGATCGACGACGACCTGGTCGCCCGGGTCCGGGCCAGGACCGCCGATCCGGTGGACGCGGCGGCGATCGTCACCGCGCTCTTCACCGGCGCCACCGCGATGGAACTCAACGCGATCCCCTGCGTCGCACTCGCCGCGGACGCGCTGATCTTCAACGGCCCGATCGGTTACACCCACGCTCCGGACCTGTACGTGTGGGTGATTCCGCCGTCGGCGCGCCCTCTGCTGTACGAAGCCCGCATCCACCAGGAATCACGCCCCACACCGAACACCAAGCTGTTCGCCGGCGCCATCGGCGGAGCCGGTTTCCGCCTCCGCAGGCTCGCCGCGGCGTGCGAGGTTACGCTGCCGGATCTGTACCACTGGCATCACAGCTGGATCCGCGAAGCCGGACTGCTCCGGAAGTCCGAACAATCCACACCGGTCCGGAATACCGATCTGCTCTTCGGCCTGAAACTCGCGCCACGGCCACGCCGCCGCCGCGCACGCTGACGCCGGGGCGTCGAGCAGGTCACCCGGCGTCGTCGAACAGATGCCGTGGCGCGGCCTGCCGCCACGAGTCCTGCACGATGGCTTCGAGTTCCTCCCGGTCGTCGAGGGCGGTCAGCCGCGCACGGACCCAGGCGTTGCCTGCTTCGTGCGCGGCGATCCAGAACTTGTCCGGTTCGGCGACGACGAGTTCGTCGCGGTCGGCGATGGGGCAGCGGACCGCCATCGAGGTCTCGGACTCGGGAAGGGTGAGGAACAGCTTGCCCGCGACCCGGAAGGTCGGCATCCCCCAAGTGAATTGTTCGGATGTCTCCGGTAGTGACAGCGCGAAGGCCCGGACATCGTCCCCGGTGAAACTCATGCACCGAATCCTGCCAGCTCGCAAGGGAAGTCTGGGATGCGGTCGGATCATGTGCGGAGATTGCCCACGCGATGCCGGGCCGATCCATAGGGCACCGTGCCAACGCGGCCGTCCGCGCGTTGTGAGCTACCCAGTAATCCCCTCGGCGCCACGGCGTTCGCCGTCCAGCCCCCTATCGTCTGCGCAACAGCCAGTGAGGTCGAGAGGCAGTTTCGGATGGTCGGCACGCGCGAGAAGTTGGAGCAGTTGCGGGGCACCCTCGCGATCGCCGAGGAACCTGCCGGTGCGTCCGGCATCGCGAAACGACAGAACAAAGGCATCCCCAGTGCCCGCGAGCGGGTGCGATCGCTGCTCGACCCGGGAACGTTCGTCGAGATCGGCGCACTCGCGCGCACGCCGGGAGCGCCGGACGCGAAGTACGGCGACGGAGTGGTCACCGGGCACGGTCGCATCGACGGACGGCCGGTCGTGGTCATCGCGCACGACCAGACGGTCTACGGCGGCTCGGTCGGCGAGATGTTCGGCCGGAAGGTCGCCCACATCCTGAAGTTCGCCTTCGAGAAGGCGTGCCCGGTGGTGGCGATCAACGATTCCGGTGGCGCCCGGATCCAGGACGCGGTGACTTCGCTGGCCTGGTTCGCGCACATGAGCCGGCGCCAGGAACGGCTGTCCGGGTTCGTTCCGCAGGTCTCCATCATGCTCGGCAAGTGCGCCGCCGGTTCGGTGTACGGCCCGGTGAACACCGACGTGCTCGTCGCGACCGAGAACTCCTACATGTTCGTCACCGGACCCGAGGTGATCAAAACGGTGACCGGCGAGGACGTGACCGCGGAGGAGTTGGGCGGCGCCCACGTGCAGGCGCGCAACGGCACGATCCATCACGTGACCGCCACCGAGCAGGAGGCGTTCGACTGGGCCCGCAAATACCTGAGTTACCTGCCGTCGAGCTGCCTGGAGGAGGCTCCGATCGTGAACCCGGGCCTGGAACCCGAGATCACCCCCACCGATCTCGAGCTCGAGTCGATCATCCCGGACTCCGACCGCGAGGGATACGACATGCACGAGATCCTGCTGCGCATCTTCGACGACGGCGATTTCCACGAGATCCGTTCGGCCACCGCGGCGAATCTGATCACCGGCTTCACGCGGGTGGACGGCCGCAGCGTAGGTGTCGTCGCCAACCAGCCGCTGGTTCTCGGCGGCGCGGTCGACGCGAAATGCTCCGACAAGGCAACGCATTTCATCCGGCTGTGCAATGCCTTCGGCATTCCCTTGGTGTTCGTGGTCGACACTCCCGGCGTGCTCCCCGGTGTGGAGGAGGAGCGCAACGGTGTCATCGTCCGCGGCGGTCGCGTGTTCCGCGCGATCATCGAGGCGACCGTGCCCATCATCAACGTGGTGGTGCGCAAGTCCTACGGCGGCGCGTACGGCTTCATGGCATGCAAGCAACTCGGCGCCGACATCAGCTTCGCCTGGCCCACCGCCCGCATCGCGGTGATCGGTGCGGAGAGCGCGGTCGACATCGCGGGCAGGCGTCAGCTGTCACAAGTGCCGGAGGAACAGCGCGCGGCCGTACGAGAGTTCATGATCGACCAGTACAACGCTACCGTGGCGACGCCGTGGATCGCGGCGGAACGCGGATACATCGACGCCGTCATCGAACCTTCCCGGACCCGGCTGGAAATACGGCACGCGCTGCAGCTCCTGCGGGAAAAAGAGGCGGCTGCCGAACACAACCCGCGCAAGCACAGCCTGTACCCGATGTAGTAGCGGTTTCCCTGCCGCCGGGCCGGGTATGCGCCCGGATGGGAACGAAGGTCCGCGGTCGGAGGAGTTGCGGGCATGGACTGGTTCACCGCATCCGAATATTGGTTGAGCAGGCAGCTGCTGACTCGCGGTGTCGCAGCCGTCTACCTGATCGGCTTCGTGGTCGCCGCCCGCCAATTCCGGGCGCTGATCGGGGAGCACGGCATGCTGCCCGTGCCGCGCTGGCTGGCCCGGCGCTCCTTCCGGCGCACGCCGAGCATTTTCCATGCCCACTACTCCGACCGGTTCTTCGCCGTCGTGTCCTGGTTCGGTGCGGCGTTGGCCGCGGCGATGGTGGCCGGCGCCGCCGATCTGGTGCCGCTATGGGCAGCGATGCTGATGTGGGCGCTGTTGTGGGTGCTCTACCTGTCGATCGTCAACGTGGGGCAGGACTGGTACGCGTTCGGGTGGGAGTCACTACTGCTGGAATGCGGGTTCCTGGTGATCTTCCTCGGCAACGACCGCACCGCGCCGCCGGTGCTGGTGCTGTGGCTCGCCCGCTGGTTGCTGTTCCGGGTGGAGTTCGGCGCCGGACTGATCAAACTGCGCGGTGACCGGTGCTGGCGCGATCTGACCTGCCTGTATTACCACCACGAGACGCAGCCGATGCCGGGGCCGCTGAGCTGGTTCTTCCACCATTTGCCCAAGCCGCTGCACCGGGCGGAGGTACTGGGCAACCACTTCGCGCAGCTCGTCGTGCCCTTCGGGTTGTTCGCGCCGCAGCCGGTGGCGAGTATCGCTGCGGCGGTCGTGGTAATCACCCAGCTGTGGCTGGTGCTGTCGGGCAATTTCGCCTGGCTGAACTGGCTGACGATCGTTCTCGCGTGCGGCGCCGTGAGCGGGTCCGCGGCCTCGTCGGTCCTCCCGGTGCCCACGGCGCCCTCGCTGCCGGGACCGCCGGCTTGGTTCACCGGCCTGGTCATCGCGTTCGCCGCGTTGGTGGTCTTCCTGAGTTACCGTCCCGCCCGCAATCTGATCTCGAGTCATCAGGCCATGAACCGGTCTTTCGACCCCTATCACTTGGTCAACACCTACGGAGCCTTCGGCAGTATCGGCCGCACCCGTTACGAGGTGGTCGTGGAAGGCACCGACGAGCCGGCCGTCACCGACCGGACGCGGTGGAAGGAATACGAGTTCAAGGGCAAGCCCGGTGATCCGCGCCGGCTACCGCGCCAATGGGCCCCGTACCATCTGCGGCTGGACTGGCTCATGTGGTTCGCCGCCGCCTCACCGCGTTACGCGCAGTCGTGGCTGGGCGCCTTCTTGATACGACTGCTGGAAAACGACGCGGCCACGCTGCGACTGCTACAGAACAATCCGTTCCCGCAGGCCGCCCCGCGCTTCGTCCGGGCGCAACTGTATCTCTACCGCTTCACCACACCTCGCGAATTGGCTCGCACCCGAGCGTGGTGGGACCGCACGCTGGTGACCCGGTACGTTCCGCCCCTCTCCCTGGACGACCTGCATTACGGCAGCCGTTCCGGTCGGCAATAACGCGTTGGTCGGCTCCACCGCGGGCCGAGAATCCCTGCCGGACAGCGGCTTGCGCTCGAAGCGCACGCCGCGGGTGGCATTCGCCACAACGGGCGTGGCGAAGATCGACAGAGAAACCGGGTATGCGCCCGAAAGACGCAATCGACCGAAGGAGGATGTCATGTCCATCTCGGCCTCGCGCTCGCAGTATCGCACCCGACGCGCCGGCAGCGGCTATCCCGGCACGGAGCTTCCCGTCGAATGGACCATCGCGGCATGGGTTCTGGTGCTGACGGTGCTCACCATCGCGCTGGCGCTCCTGTAAGACACCGTCTCGGCCCGGCTGAAGGGCCGCTTCACCGGAGCCGGAATCGAAGCATCGCATTGCATTCAGAAGGAGTTCGATCCGTTGGAGGAAATACTACGGCCGCTCATCGTGGTTCTCGGCACGGTGGCCATCACCGTGACGGCCGGTCTGCTGATCGATCGCTTACTGCGTTACAGCGCCCGCCGACGTCCGGGCAACCAGCTTCCCACCCTGTTGCGCCGGGTGCAGCTACCGATCCAGGTGCTGCTCGGCGCGATGGCCTTGCACGCCACCTACCCGTTGGCCCACCTGGATCTGCGCCAGGACGCGATGATCGGGACCGTCCTGGTGACGGCGGCGATCATGGCAGCGGCATGGAGCGTCATCCGTGCCGCCGACGCGGTCGCGGAGAACACCCTGCGCTCGTATGCCCGGCGCACCCAGGACATCACGCGGGTGCGGCAACTGCGCACCCAGCTCGGCCTGGTCCGCCGGATCGTCACCTCGGTGCTGGTGGTCACGACCGCCGCCGTCGTGATCCTGCTGCTGGTGCCGAGCCTGCGGACCCTGGGCACCTCGCTGCTGGCCTCGGCGGGGGTGATCGGCATCATCGCCGGTGTCGCCGCCCAGTCGACACTGAGCAACCTGATCGCCGGATTGCAGATCGCGTTCGGGGACTCGGTCAAGATCGGGGACACCGTTGTGGTGGAGGGAGAGTGGGGCATCGTAGAGGAGATCACCCTCGCGTTCCTCACCGTCCGGATCTGGGACGACCGCAGGCTGACCATGCCGGTCTCCTACTTCAACAACAAGCCGTACGAGAACTGGTCGCGTGGCGGGCCGCAGATCACCGGGACGGTTTTCCTGTACCTGGACCACAGCACACCGGTGCCGCTCTTGCGTGAGCACTTGCAGGAGTATTTGCGAACGCGCGCGGATTGGGACGGTCGCGCCTGGGGTCTGCAGGTCACCGACAGCACGCCGACGAACATCGTGGTGCGCGCGACGATGTCGGCCGCCGACGCCGACGACGTGTGGAACCTGCGCTGCGCGGTCCGCGAGGAAATGCTCGACTGGCTCGGCCGCAACCACCCCTACGCCCTGCCCAAGATCTCCACCGCGATCACCGAGACCGCCACCGATCGTCATCTGGCGCTGGCGGGCGACCGCGGCGACTGAGGTTACTATCGAGTTTCCGTGTCGGTCCCGGACGAGTTCCGGGACGAAGGGGGGCCGATCATGACCGAAACCGCCGACGGGGTCACAGACGACCTGTTCGCCGGAGCCACTTGGCACTACGCACGCTACCGGCCGGACTCTCCGCGGCGGTTCTTCGATGAGCTCGTCCGGCGCCTGCGTCTCGACGGCGCCGGACGCCTCCTCGATCTGGGCTGCGGCACAGGCCAACTCACCGTCCCGCTCGCGCGGCACATGGCCGACGCGGTGGGCATGGATCCCCGAACCCACGGTGCTCGTCGAAGCCACCCGCCGTGCGGAAGCCGCCGGGATTGCGAACGTCGCGTGGACGCAAGGCGGTTCGGCGGATCTACCCGCTGGGCTCGGCCGCTTCCGGCCCTCGTGACCATGGGCCGGTCGTTCCATCGGATGCTTCTCGGTGACCGGCGGACCGCTTTCGAACAGCTGGTCACCGACACATCGCTGGCGATCGACCCGGGCGGATGTTTCATCGAACGGGTGACCCTGGAAGTGCTGACCGCGACCAGACGCTGAGGCGAGTGCGCACCGTGGGAAGCCGGCGATCGGAGTGCGGTGCGCCGAGAGGTCAGCGGTTCGGGACGGTGTGCAGCGTTACCCTGCTCAGCCGCCCGGATTGTATTCGCGCGGTGAGATAGGTGTGTTCCGGTTGGCGGCGGCGGTCGGTCGGCGAGCCGGGATTGAGCAAGCGCAACCCGCTGTCCGCGACGCTGTCCCACGGAATGTGGCTGTGGCCGAAGACGAGTACGTCGGTATCCGGGAAGTTCCGGGCACAGCGTTCCTCCCGGCCCTTCGCGGATCCGGTTTCGTGTACCACCGCCAGCCGGAGTCCGTCGAGTTCGGCACGGGCGACCTCGGGCAGCCGCGCACGCAGCTCCGGACCGTCATTGTTGCCGTACACGCCGACGAGGCGCGCGCTACGTGCCTCCAGGCGGTCCAGCAAGGCGGCCTCCACCCAGTCGCCCGCGTGCACGACCACGTCGGCGGCGTCGACCGCGCGCCAGAGCAACTCCGGCAGATCCCGCGCACGCTTGGGCACGTGCGTATCGGAGATGATGAGCAACCGCATGGTGACCGGTCTACCACGGTTGCGGCGGAGCGCCGATTGTCCCGGTCGTTCGACAGGCGACGTGGCAGATCGCTAGTGTGATATCTATCACACCATCTCGGGCTGCCCGGTCGAGATTGGACCTCCGGTCGTGGGTATGCCGGGCGTGACGGTGACGCAGTACAGCGCACCGGTGCGCCAGTTTCCATCGCGTTGTCCGGGAGGGCTTGTGTCTTCGATGCTTTCGTTTCTCATGCTCATGCTGATGCTGCCGGGGATGGCGACCGTCGCTGCGTATGTGACGGTGGCGATCAGTGTGTGGCTCGAGGAGCGTCGCGATGCCGCCGACCCCGTGGTCGCGGTCGAAGCGCGCCGCTCGTAGGCCGGGCCGGTCCGAACTCAGGGCAGGCCTGTCCGCGTCACCGGCGCAACCAGCGCGTTATCACCGGGCGGCGAGGTGTGGGCCTCCAGTCGACACCGGTGGCGGTCGCGAAGGCGGCGGCGTCGGCGGAGGTGGTCGTCTTCGGATGATTCCGTGCCCATGCCGTGAAACGGGCGGTGAAGTCACCCTCGCACGCGTGCACCAGCAGCGGGAAACGGCGTGCCACCTCGCCGGCGCGCTTGCGCAACAGGGTCTCCGCCGCGGCGCCGACGGCCTCGGCATCGAATCCGGGCGGCACCGTGGCTCCCGCGACGAGCGCACGCACCAGCGCTGCTTGCCGCTGGGCCAGCGTCGCGTCGTCAGGCGGCCACGCCGGTCGGGACGCGGCGCTCACGCCAGTACCGCCCTGGCGCCCGCGGTGATCGGCGGCCGGTCGACGGCGGCCGCGATGGCGTCCAGCTCATCGAGCAATTCGGCCGCGCGCGGATAGTTGCCGTCGCGCTCGAGCATGATCGGCGCCGAACGATGCGCGGTGTATTCCGCAACGAGCGCGAGAACTTCGCCGGGAACCGGGTCGGTGTGCGTGTCGTGATAGCGGCCGCCGGATTCGTGCCCGCCCGCGACGTGGCAATACGCCACGCGTTCGGCGGGCAGGCGAAGGAGCTCGGCGAGCGGGTCGCGACCGCGGTTGCGGGCGTTCGCGTAGACGTTCGCGAGATCGAGCAGCAGCCATACCCCGGTGCGTTCGACGAGTTCGGACAGGAACTCCGCTTCGGTGTATTCGTCGTCGGGCCAGTCGAACAGCGTCGCGATGTTCTCCACCGCGAGCGGGACGTCGAGCGCCGCCTCGGTCCGGGCGATATTGCGGGTGAGTGCGTCCAGCGCTTCCCGGGTCCGCGGTACCGGTAGCAGGTGACCTGCCTCCAGGCCGCCCGCGCGGACGAAAGCGACATGCTCGCTCACCAGCGGAGCCGCCACCGCCGCAGCGCAGGCCGCCAAATGCTCGACGCGATGGCCCGCGACCGGCTCCGCGCCGCCGAGCGACAGCGAGATGCCGTGCGGCACCACGGCGACGCCGCGCGCCCGCAGAGCGGCCAGTTCCTCGGGGACGGCGAGCTGCCCGGCGCGGCGGGGGTCACGTGGTAACGACTCCGCGATGACCTCGCAGAATCCGAGCCCCGCCAAGGCGGCTATCACCCCGCAGATCTCGGGTCGCCAGCCGATACCGAGCGCGTCCGGTGGCAGCGGGCCGGGGCGCTCATCCACCGCAACCGCCGCAGCCGCCGCCACAGCCGCCGCCGCATCCGCCTCCGTCCCCGCCACTGTCCCCGCCGCTGTCGCCCCCGCCGTCCCCACCGCCCGACGCGCTCGGCGGCGCGACTGCCTGGGCAAGTCCGGGATCGAGCGCGACGAGCGCGCCGATGCCGAAAACAGCTGCCGCGAGTGCCGCGCTCTCGGCGCCATAGGTCGCGTAGGAAGGCGAATTGCTCGGCCGCAGATGCCGATTGCGCTCCGACGCGGTGTCGCGGGCACGCACACCCAGCGCGGTGAGCCGGGGCTTGCGTACCACCAACCAAAAGCCGAGCGCCTGCGCGATCACCAGCACCACCAGCACCCCGACCGGGTTCCCGTGCGAAGCGCCCGCGATGATCCGCACCACGCCGAGCGCGCCGGTGACGAGAAGAGGCATGCCCGCGTCACGCAGACCGTGGCGCATGCCGGGCCCGGGGAAGTACCCGAGGTCGACCATCCTCGTGCGCAGCGCGTCGAGCGACCCGCCGACGATCGCGCCGACGGTCTTGCGCTGCCCCGCCGCCAGCCGGTCGTACACCGACAGGGTGAACGGATCCAGCTGCCCACGCTCCTGCGCGGTGAGGGCGCGAACCGGCGCGGCGCCCGAATCGATCGCGTCGACGCCGCGCAACCGCGCCATCGCCGCGAGTACGGCGTTCTGGTCGCCGTAGAGCATTCCCAGCTCGGGTGAGGTCAGTTCCGCGCCCGGCGCGGCGACCGTGTCGGTTTCCGGATCCGCGCCCGTCACCCGTGACCGCAGCCAGATCCCCACGAACAGGGCCACCAGCACGAGCGGTATATAGACGGCGAGGAACTGCGGCCCGGAAATACCCCAGGTATCACCGGCCGCGACAAGTCCGTCCGAGCCCACCCCGATCACCTTCATCTCCCACCTCGGAATCGGTCCAACCTGCTCCAAGTATCGGGCCGCCGCGGCTCACACGCCACAGCGAATCGCCGTGGCGCGCATGGGCAGCGGTCGTGACTCGACGGCCCGGCTCACTTCACGCGGCCGAGGCCGAGTTGCTCGCAGAGCATCAGGGCGACTTCGGTCTCCAGCCGATTCACCGTCAACGGATGACCGAGCACCTCTTCGGCCCTGCGTATCCGGTAGTGGACGGTGTTCTTGTGGACGTGCATGCGCGCCGCGGCGTCGGTGAGGCTGCCGCGGGCCTCCAGATACGTCTGCACCGTCTCGCGCAGACGAGCGGCGGTCTCGTCGTCGCGCATGAGATCGCCGAGCACCCGATGGACCCACGCTCTCGTGTCGGGCAGATGGTCGATGAGCAGGCTCGCCAGCGCCACCCGGGAGTGCACGGTCAGCGGACGAGCGGGATCGGCGAGCAACGCGAGGCCACGAGCGCGCTGGGCATCGCGGAAGGTCTGCCGGAAGCCTGCCAGTCCGGCGCCGGGATCGCCGATCGCGACGCGAATTCCCGGGTGGCGGCGGAGGTCTCGCTCGAGCCGGTCGGCATCCAGTGCAGGTTTGCCGACCGACGATATCCACGCCCAGCAGTTCTGCTCGTCGACCAGGACCGTCAGCGGGTGCTTGCCGGTCGCGGTGGCGAGTACCGAGGTTCCGGCGCGCAACAGCTCGATCGATGACGCGACGGGTTCGCGAACCCAGAGGACGGCGGCCATATGCCACCCCCGCAGCGAGGCGGACAACATCTCCTCCGCGGAGGCCACGTCGAGATTCTCGGTGTCGAGCACCGCGCGGATCTGGGCCGCGCGGGTGGTGTCCGAGCGCGCGTCCCAGCGGCGTCGTTCGCTCTCGTAGATGTCGATGACGCCTTCGATGACCTGGTCGATGTAGCTGTTGACCAGCACGGCGACCCGGCTGGTGGTCGCCAGGGCGAGGTCGGCGGGTGTCTCGGCGCGCCGGAGTACGGCGATGGTCTGCTGCATGAACATGTGTTCGCCGAGGCGGTACGCACGCAGCAGGGCCTCCAGGGACATCCCGTGCTGAGCGAACCGGCGAGCGTACTCGGCGGCGGCGGGCGGCACGGTGATGTCGTCGCGCGAGATGCTCAGCAGGAGCATGTCGAGGATCGCGGTGAGGTTGGACGCGGTGCTGGCGATCATCAGCCGCCGGACTTCGTCGTCGTGGCGGAATTCCGGGATCACCTCGGTGAACATCGCGGTCATCTCGGTGGTCAGCCGGTCCAGATCGGCTTTGACGCTTCCGGCGACATCGCGGATGGTCGTGTCCACGTCAACGCTCATGCCGGGACCGTACCGGAACCGGTGCGGCGGCTCCGACGCATTCCGCCTTCTTTTGTGCCATCGGTACAAAGCCCGCCGAAAACTCTGGGATGCGGGCCCGTAGCCGGGGTGTCGCACCCGATCTAACTTGGACTGTAATCCCCGTCACCCCGAAATAGGTGAGGACATAAGTGCAGCACGTTGTAGAAATTCCGGAGGTCAGGGCGACATGGAATCCGTCCGGCCCCTGTATTGCGGACGACCGCGAGCAACTCGACAATCAGGCTTTCGTGAAACGGGTCCGTACGGCCGCCGCCGTCCTGTACGCGAATGGCGTTCGTGAAGGCGACGTCGTCGCGGTCGTACTGTCGAATCGACTCGAATTCGTCGTCATTCTTTTCGCGGCATGGCGGCTGGGTGCCGCGGTCAGCCCCGTGAAGCCGGATTCGACCATCGAGGAGGTGCGTTATCAGGTCGAGGACTGCCGGGCGAAGGTGGTCGTGACCGAAGGTGGACGCGGAGGTGCGACGCTGGATGTGACCGAGGTGGCCGGGCTGGGCACCGAGGTCGCCGGGCCCGAACCGGCGCAGGTGGATCCCGGCGCCGCGGCGCTGATCATCTACACCAGTGGTACCACCGGGCAGCCGAAGGGCGTGGTGCTCGACCACGCCAATATCGCCGCCATGTGCGAGATGCTGCTCGGGGCACTGGCGTTGAACGACACCGACCACAGCCTGCTGATCCTGCCGCTGTTCCACGTCAACGGGATCGTGGTGAGCGTTCTGTCGCCGCTGCTCGCCGGTGGCCGGGCCACCATCGCGGGCCGATTCTCGGCTTCGGCGTTCTTCGGCATCGTGGAACGTGTTCGCCCGACCTATTTTTCGGGCGTTCCGGCGATCTACGCGATGCTCGTCGCGCAGCCGGAGAGTTCGGCGCCGGACACGTCGTCGTTGCGCCGTGCGATCTGCGGAGCCGCGCCGATGCCCGCGGAACTGATCGCGCGGTTCGAAACGCGTTTCGGTGTTCCGATCGTCGAAGGCTATGGACTGTCCGAGGGTACCTGCGCGTCGACGCTGAATCCGCCCGGCGGACCACGGAAGCCGGGCACGGTCGGGCGACCACTGCCAGGGCAGACCGTGGCGATCATGGATGCCGACGGTCGGGTCGTGCCCGCCGGGACGAGCGGGGAAGTGGTCATCCGGGGTGCGAACGTGATGCGAGGCTATCTCGGCCGACCCGAGGCGACCGCGCACACGGTGGTCGACGGCTGGCTGCATACCGGTGACGTCGGCTATTTCGACCCGGACGGATACCTGGTGCTGGTCGACCGGATCAAGGACATGATCATCCGGGGTGGCGAGAACATCTATCCCAAGGAGATCGAGAACGTCCTGCACGCCCATCCCGCCGTTTTGGAAGCCGCGGTGGTGGGGGCGCCCGAGCCGGTCCTCGGCGAGGTCCCGGTCGCCCATGTGGTGACGATGCCCGGCGCTCGGGTCGAGGCCGCGGATCTCGTAGAGCACTGCCGGAGAAGTCTCGCCCGCGCGAAGGTTCCGGTGTCGATCGAACTCACCGAAGCGCTGCCGCGGAATCCGGTCGGCAAAATCGACAAACGAAAGCTCCGCGCGCTGGTCGCCGACGCGATCGCCACTACCGCATAGAAACAGTCCGCTCGGCGGTGAGCGGAAACTTCGTGATCCGAACCGCATTCGGCCGGGTCCTCGCATGCGCTTTATTCATCGGATAAGAAAGGTCCGAACAATGGGATTCAAAACAGCGGATTTCCCGCCCGTCGACGTGACGACTTTCCTCGATCAGCCGTTGCGGGAGCGGATGAGAACTTTGGCCCTGCATTGGGTCGAATTCGGTTTCGGCTCGCCGAGGATGATTCACACCATCTATCTGCTCAAGGTTCTGCTGGTCTCGGCGCTGGGCGGTGTCGCCGTGGCGACCTGGAGTTCCGGGGTCGGCCCGTTCTGGGATGTCGCGGCCTGGTGGAACGAGCCGATCGTCTACCAGAAGTTGGTGCTGTGGACCGTCTTGATCGAGGCGCTCGGCATCGCCGGGTCGTGGGGGCCGCTCGCGGGCAAGTTCAAGCCGATGACCGGCGGAATCATGTTCTACGCCCGCCCCGGCTCGATTCGCCTGCGGCCGTGGCGACGGGTGCCGTTCACCGGCGGTGACACCCGCACGGTGGCAGATGTGCTGCTGTATCTGGCGTTCCTCGGGAGCCTCCTGGCGGCGATCGTGCTGCCAGGCGTGCCGAGCGCCTCGCTCAGCGCGGCGCTGCCGGACAACACCTCCGGCCTGGTGAATCCCGCGCTGCTCGTCGCTCCGATCGTGCTGTACGTACTGTGCGGCTTGCGGGACAAGACGATCTTCTTGACCGCGCGCGGCGAGCAGTACCTGCCCGCACTGGTGTTCTTCGCGGCGCTGCCGTTCGTCGACATGATCATCGCCGCCAAGTTGCTGATCTGCGCGGTCTGGATCGGAGCGGGCGTGTCCAAGTTCGGGCAGCACTTCACCAACGTGGTACCGCCGATGATCTCCAACAGCCCGGGCGTGCCCGCGAAGTGGATCAAGCGGCTGCACTACCGTGACTTCCCCAGGGACATCCGGCCGTCGAAGATCGCCTCGTTCATGGCCCATGTCGGAGGCACGACCGTCGAGATCGTCACGCCGCTGGTGTTGCTGTTCTCCACCAACCACTGGCTGACCCTGGCCGGAGTGGTGCTGATGGTGGTCTTCCACGCGTTCATCATCTCGACGTTCCCGCTGGCGGTGCCGCTGGAGTGGAACGTCCTGTTCGCCTACCTGAGCATCTTCCTGTTCCTGGGCTTCCCCAACGGGGGCGGCTACGGTCTGGCCGACATCTCCTCGCCGTGGCTGGCCGTGGCGATCGTCGCGGCACTGGTGTTCTTCCCGATCCTCGGTAATCTGCGCCCCGATCTGGTGTCGTTCCTGCCGTCGATGCGCCAGTACGCGGGCAACTGGGCCTCGGCCCTGTGGGCCTTCGCGCCCGGTGCGGAGGAGAAGCTGAACACCATCGCGCACCGGCCCACCGTGAACCAGATCGACCAGCTGCGTGCGATGGGTTACCCGCCCGAGGTCGCGGAGATCACCATGCAACAGACGATCGCGTGGCGCTCGATGCACAGCCAAGGCCGCGGCCTGTTCTCCCTGCTGTACACCCACATTCCCGACATCGATCGCTGGACCGTACGGGAAGCGGAATTCGGCTGCAACTCGCTCATCGGGTTCAACTTCGGCGATGGTCACCTGCACAATCTGGACCTGATCGAGGCCGTGCAGTCCCGAGTGGGATTCGCCCCGGGAGAATGGATCGTGGTGTGGGTGGAATCGCAGCCGATCCACCGCGGCGTCCAGGAGTACCAGGTCATCGACGCGGCGCTCGGCGTCGTCGAACGCGGCACCTGGCGAGTGCGCGACGCGGTCGAGGCGCAGCCGTGGCTGCCCGACGGCCCGATCCCGCACGAGGTGACGTGGCGGCGCGCGGGCTACACCGTGCCGACGCCGCTGGAGGAATCGACTCGGGTGCTCGCGCCGCAGACGGTCGGCTGACGGTCAGCCACGAGGGACGGAGAGCGACATGAGCAGCGCAGTCGTGGTCGGCGGCGGCCCCAACGGTTTGGCCGCGGCCATCACCTTGGCCCGAGCCGGTTGGGACGTCACCGTGCTGGAGGCCGCCGACGAGATCGGGGGCGGCACTCGCACCGGTGCGGCGATCGTGCCCGGTCTGCTGCACGACCACTGCTCGGCCATCCACCCGATGGCGGTCGGCTCTCCATTCCTGCGCGGTCTCGACCTGGAGCGCTACGGATTGACCTGGGCGTGGCCGGAGATCGACTGCGCCCATCCGCTCGACGACGGCACCGCGGGCGTGCTGCTGCGCTCGGTCGCGGAGACCGCGGCCGGGCTCGGCGGCGACGGCCGAGTGTGGCGACTGCTGTTCGAGCGGACGGCGGCGGGCTACGACCGGATGAGCCCCGACATCATGCGGCCACTGCTGCGCGTGCCGCGCCACCCCATGCGGCTGGCGCGGTTCGGGATTCCCGCTGTGGTCCCGGCCACGCTGCTCGCCGGACTGTTCCGCACCGAGCAGGCGAGGGGGTTGTTCGGCGGCGTCGCCGCGCATGCCTTTCATCCGCTGCATCGGCCGCTCAGCGCGAGCATCGGCCTGGGCATCCTCACCGCGGGCCACGCCTACGGTTGGGCGGTCGCCGCGGGTGGATCGCAACGGATCACCGACGCCATGGCGGCGGCCCTCGGCGACCTCGGCGGAAAGATCGAAACGGGCGTGCGGGTGCGGTCGGTGTCCGATCTGCCGCCGGCGGAACTGACCATGTGGGACCTGGCCCCGACCGCGGTCGCGGAGATCCTCGGCGACCGCCTGCCGTCTCGAATCCGGAAGTCGTACCAAAAGTTTCGTTACGGCCCTGGTGTCTGCAAAGTTGACTTCGCGGTGCACGGCGGCGTGCCGTGGACGGCGGAGGCGGCGCGCCGGGCGGGGACGGTGCACCTCGGCGGCACGTTCGCCGAGATAGCCGCCACCGAACGCGAGATCCATCGCGGTCGCATGCCCGAACGGCCTTTCGTACTGGTGGGGCAGCAATATCTCGCCGATCCGCAACGTTCGGCGGGCGACATCCATCCGATCTGGGCATACGCCCATGTCCCGCACGGCTATCCCGGCGACGCCACGGCGGAGATCACCGCCCAGATCGAACGCTTCGCCCCCGGTTTTCGCGACCGCATAGTCGGAACCAGCGTGCGCAGCGCGGTGGAATTCGCCGAATACAACCCCAACTATGTGGGCGGCAACATCATGACCGGCGCGAAGGACATCACACAGCTGCTGTTCGGTCCGCGTAGGACGCTCCAGCCCTACGACGTAGGCGTGCCGGGTCACTACCTGTGCTCCGCGGCCACACCGCCGGGCCCGGGGGCGCACGGGATGTGCGGCGTGAATGCCGCGCAGCGGGCGCTCCGGCGAGAGGCGCGGCAAGAAGAGCTGTCGTAGGCCCGGCCATCGTCTCGATCCTCGCCCTGCCTGACGCTGCCGCGGCGACACCACCGGCTGGTACGGGGTGACCAGCCGGTTTCCCATGGGATCACCCGGGCAATCGGTCACCATGGATGCGGAGAACACCAATGCGGCAGACACGTCGTCGAGCAGCGCACAGCGTTTCGGCCGAGTCACGGCGGATGATCTACGCCGGTTGCTGGCCACCGGCCAACCGGACGCGTACCTGGTCCTAGAGGAAGGGCAGATCAGAATCGAAGGCGCCTTCGGGTCCGAGCCGCAAGGAATGCTCATCCTGTCCCGGGCCGAACTGGCCGCCCGGATCGGAGAGGATCCGGACGCCGCCGCACTGACCCAGACCGCCGCCGAGCTGGAAACCGAAGTTCGTCTCCGGGGTGCCTGAACCGTCGGCGGCCCGCTCGGCTGGCTATGGGATCTGCCGGAAATCGCTTTGCACGGTCACGTGCCGGATGGCCACGATATCGGTATGAGCATCGAACCGTGCTCGGCCCTCGCGCCGGGCGTCGTGCCACCGGAACGGGTCGAACTGGACGAGCTGCTGTTACGGCGATGGCAGCCGGAGGATCTGCTGCCGCGACTCGAGGCGATCAACGCCTCGTTCGACGAGATCCACCCCTGGATGGACTGGCTCGCCGAACCGGCGACACTGGAGAGTCAACGCGCTTTCGGCCGGGAGACGGACGAGAGCTGGCCCAGCGCCGCAGGCAGTTTCAATTTCGGCATCTTCGCCGCCGACGGGAGCGTGCTCGGCGCGGTCGGTCTGCACGATCGGCTCGGCTCGCGAGCTGTGGAGATCGGCTACTGGTGTCACACCGCGCACTCCGGCCAAGGGGTGATCACTCGCAGCGCAGCTGCTTTGACCCGTATCGCATTGGCACTGCCGGGCGTCGATCGGGTGGAGATCCACTGTGACGAGGCGAATGTCCGCAGTGCCGCGGTAGCCCGGCGGCTCGGCTACCGGCTGGACCGGATCGAGCCACGCGAAAAACGTGCGCCCGCGGAGTCGGGCCGCGGGATGTACTGGGTCAAGGAGCGATGATCAACCGCCGGTTCGCTCAGCCGGTGGCAACCGAGGCGGCGACAGGCCCGGCGGGTTCGTGGACATCCGGTCCGAGGTCGGGTGCGTAGAGCCCGGCGATTTCGGTGGCATATTTCTCGGCGATCACCCGGCGCTCGAGTTTCATCGTCAGGGTGACTTCGTCGCCGCCCGCTTCCCAGAAGGTGTGCAAGACACGGCCGCGTTGTGCTGGAAGGCGGCGGGGAGCGTGTCGAAGCGTGGAGTGCTCACGAGAGGGATTCCTTCGGGTCGGACGGCGCATGTTGCGGCCGGACCGTGCTGAGTGGAGATGCGATGGGCGAGCTGGAGTCGTCGTGACCGGCATACGGCGACGGTGTCGCGCGCGCTTCGACCCTGCGCAACAGGTCGTGCACGCGGCTGTCGTGAGCGAGTGCGCTGTCGAGTACGACATTGACCGCCCCGCGCAGCAGCGCGTAGGGCTCCCACCCTGCCGGTGCGATGGTGCGCGCGGCGCGACGCTCGATGCCGTCCGCGATGGTCCTGGCCGCTTGCGCCGCCGAGATGCGCGTGTTCAACGGCCACGGCAGCAGGTCGTCCAGCTCACGGCCGAGTTCGTCGTGATCGAGGGTGTCGTGCGTCATCCGGGTGTCGACGATGCCGAAATAGGCGATGCCCGCCGAAGCGCCGAAGGGCGCCAGTTCCACACGCAACGCCCGACCCAGCTGTTCGACCGCGGCTTTGCTGATCATGTACGAGGCTCCCGCCATGCCGGGAGCGAACGCCGCGCACGACGACACCACGACCACATGACCTTCGGCGGCGACGACGTGGTCGAGCGCCGGGCGCACGGTGTTGAACACACCGGTGAGGTTGATGTCCATCACCCGGTCGAAGTCCTGCCCGTCGAGCGTGCGCACCGTCGCCGGGCGGGGCACCACGCCCGCATTGGCCACCACCACGTCCAAGCGGCCGAAATGGTCGGCGGCCCGGTCGATGACCGCCCGCATCGCCGAGCGGTCGGCGACGTCGGCGGCGATGGCGAGGGTTCGGTCGCCCAATGCGGCGGCGGCCGCGTCGACCGCGTCCCGGTCGAGATCGACCAGCACGACCGAGGCCTGCTCGCGGTGCAGTAGCGCCGCCAGTTCGCCGCCGATGCCGCGCCCCGCGCCGGTGATCAGCACGACCTTGCCCGCGACCGAATACCCGCGCCGCCCCCTGGCGATCCGGAGCATGTCGCCGATCATCGGGTCACCTCGTAGGCTGCGGTGTCGAATCGGCTGGTGCGCTGCCGGTATTCGAAGCTCCAGTTCGGGTAGAGACCGGCATTGAGCCCGTCCGGCGTCTGGTAGTAGCTCTGGCATCCGCCCGTGAGCCATACCGTCGACGAACTACGGCGAGCCATCTCCGCGACGAAATCGGCCTGTGCTGCCGGTCGCACCTCGATCCGGCGTGTTCCCCGGGAGCGCGCGTCGCGCAATGCGTCGACGATGTAGGCGATCTGGGATTCGATCATGTAGATCGCGGACTGGTTACCGGCGGCGCCGAACGGACCGAGCGTGCAGAAGAAATTGGGGAACCCGGACAGCGCGACACCGAGATAGCTTTGCGGTCGTTCCCGATAGAGCTGCGCCAGCGTTCGCCCGTCGCGCCCGACGTAGCGCTCGTAGGCGGTCGGAATCGAGGTGAAACCGGTTCCGAAGATGAGGGTATCCACCGCGTGCTCACTGCCGTCGCGCAGCAGAATCGAGTGCGGCCGGATCTCGGCGATCGGCTGGGTGACCACGTCGACGTTCGGCTGGGCGAGTGCCGGTAGGTAGGTGTCGGAGAAGATCGCTCGTTTGCAGCCGATGACGTAGTCGGGGGTGAGCTTCTTGCGCAGGTCCCGGTCGCGGACCTGCCGCAGCAATTGCAGTCGGCCCAGCGCTTCGTACGGGTGCCGGAAGCGCTGATCGACCAGCGAGATGAGCCCGAAGGTCTCGATGGCCGCGTAGAACCCGCCGCGAATCGCGCGCTGCGCCAGCGGGATACGGCGCAGCAGCCGTCGCTCGAGTTCGAGGGTGCGGCGATCCATGCGCGGGACGATCCAGGGGGCCGAGCGCTGGAACAGCAGCAGCTGGGCCACCTTCGGCTGGATCTCCGGCACGAACTGCACCGCCGAGGCGCCGGTGCCGATCACCGCGACCCGCTCGCCGGTGAGATCGTGGTCGTGGTTCCAGTGCAGCGAATGGAAGGACGTGCCCGCGAAGGAATCGATGCCGGGCAGCCGGGGATACTTCGCCTCCGCGAAGAGCCCGGTGGCCGAGAGCAGGAAGTCCGCGGTCAGGGTGCCGCGCGAGGTCTCGATCCGCCAGAGCGAACCTTGCTCGTCCCACCGGGCGTCGAGCAGTTCGGCGCCGAACCGGATGTGGCGGACGACGTCGTGCTCGATGGCCACCGAGCGGATGTAGTCGAGGATTTCGCGCTGCCGCCCATAGGTGCGCGACCACTCCGGATTGGGCGCGAAGGAATAGCTGTAGAGGTGGGACGGCACATCACAGGCACAACCGGGATAGGTGTTGGCCCGCCAGGTGCCGCCGAGGTCGTCGGCGCGTTCGAGGACCACCAGATCGTCGAATCCGGCCTCGCGCAGTTTGATCGCCAGGCCGATGCCGCCCAGACCCGCGCCGACGATCGCGATGGGGGTGTGTTCGATCGGATCGGAGGTCACTGGCGCTTCCTTCCGTGCAGGACCGCGATGAGCAGGTCGACGACCATGTCCACGCGGTGGTCGCGCCGGAACGAGGTGAGCGGCAATGGGGACGGGAAACGCTGGCGCGTGGTGGCTTTGGCGTAGGTGAATTCCTTGAGCCCATCCGGCCCGTGCACGCGGCCGAATCCGGAGGCGCCGACGCCGCCGAGCGGCAGCGCGGGAATGGTGGCGTGCGCGACGAACGCGTTGATGGAGGTGCCGCCCGCCCGGATGCGGTCGGCGATGTCGCGCCCGTTGCGGCGGGCGAACACGGTGCCGCCCAGCCCGTAGGCGCAGCGGTTGACCAACTCGACGGCCTCGTCCATGTCCCTGACCTTGGTGACCGTCAGGGTGGGACCGAAGGTCTCCTCCGTCACCGCGGGCGCGTCCTCGGGGACGTCGACGAGGATGGTCGGCTGGACGAACTGGCGATCGATGGCATCCGGGCCGCCGAGCACCGCCCTGGCGCCGCGTGCGACGGCGTCCTCGAGGTGGCGGCGAATGATCGACAGTTGCTTCGGCATGGTGATCGGGCCGATCTTCGAATCCGCCCTCCCGGCGTCGATCTGTCCCGCCGCCGCAACCAGCTCGTCGAGGAAGGCGTCGTAGACGTCGGCGTGGACGTAGACGCGCTCCACGGCCAGACAGGTCTGCCCCGCATTGGACAACCCGCCCCACACCGCCGCGTCGGCGGCGGCGGAGAGGTCGGCATCGGCGTCGACGATCAACGCGTCCTTGCCGCCGCACTCCATCAGCACCGGCGTGAGGTTCTCCGCGCACGCCGCGAGGACGAGTTTGCCGGTGGCGGTGGATCCGGTGAACCCGATTTTGCCGACGCCGCTGCGGCACAGAGCGTTTCCGGTGTCGCCGAGCCCGGTGATCACTTGCAGCACCGGCTCGGCGGGCATGGTGCGTGCGAACGCCTCCGCGAGCCACAGCCCGACGCCGGGGGTGTACTCGCTGGGTTTGAACACCACCGCGTTCCCGGCGGCCAGCGCGAAGGAGATGGAGCCCAGCGGAGTGAAGACCGGGTAGTTCCACGGTCCGATCACCCCGACCACGCCGAGGGGAAGGTATTCGACCGTGGCCGCGTGGTTGAGCGTCAGCATGCTCGACGGCACGGAGCGACGGCCGAGCACTTTCTCGGCGTTGCGGGCCGCCCATCGCAAGTGTTCGAGGGCCATCGCGATCTCGAGTTTGGCGTCGGAGACCGGCTTGCCCATTTCCCGGTGGATGATCTGGGCCAGTTCGTTACGGCCGGTGGCGATCTCGGCGCGCCAGGCGTCCAGATGCCGAGCGCGTCCGGCGAAGCCCAGATCGCGCCACCAGGCCGCGGCCTCGTAGGCGGCGGCGACGGCGGTGTCCACGGCATGGCGGTCGTGGACCGGGTAGGTTCCGACCACCTCGCCGGTAGCCGGATCGTGCACGTCGAAGGTCGACACGACCGACGGTGCGTGGTTGTTTGTGGAGACGCTCATCGGGTCGTCTCCCTCGATCGGCAACGCATAGACAACGCTGTCCCTTTCGTATGACGGTCTCAGAGGTCGACGACGAGGTGATCGCCCGCGGCGCGGGAGACGCAGACCAGCATCTGGTTCTCGCGTTCGGCCGCGGTGAGCACACGATCCCGGTGGTCCACCGTGCCGGAGACGACCGCGACTTTGCAGGTGCCGCAGAAACCCTGTCGGCAGGAGTAAGGAGTGTCCGGCAGTGCGCGGTGAATCGCCGTGAGCGCCGTTTCGTCGGCCGCGACCCGGACGGTGGTCCCCGTGCGCGCCAGAGTGAGGTCGAATTCCGCGCCGTCGACGACCGGGAGCGCGGAGAACCGTTCGGTGTGCAGCGAGGCCGTCGGGTCGAGTTCGAACAGGCACCGCTGCGCCGCCTCGAGCATCGGCGGCGGCCCGCACACGTACACCGCCGCACCGGGTTCTGCGCGCGCCAGCAGTGCGGCGACATGCGGAGGGCCGAATTCGTCGTCCGGCCTGACGTCGGCGCCGGGCAGGTCGGCCAGGAACGGCATGGTCTCGCGTGAGCGGCCGACGTACACCAGGCGTCCACGAGCGCCCGCGGCCTCGACCATCGGGATGATCGGGGTGATGCCGATGCCACCGGCGAGGAACAGATACGACGGCGCCTCGACGAAGGTGAACGCGTTGCGCGGCCCGCGAATGCGCAGACGGTCGCCGGCTCGCAGCGAATGATGGATCTCGCGGGATCCGCCGCCCCCGTCGGGAATGAGCCGCACCGCGATGCGATACCGGAACCGGTCGTTCGGGTCGCCGCACAGCGAGTACTGGCGCTGCCGTCCCGAGGGCAAGAAGACATCCACGTGCGCGCCCGGCCGCCACGTGGGCAGCGGACTGCCATCGGCCGCGCGCAATGTCAGGCTCACCACGTCGGCGGCTTCGCGTTCGACCCCGGCGATCGTGACATCCGTATCGAAGCCGGTGCGGCGCACCGTGTTCGGGCGGGACAGGAGTGCGGCGGTGCGTCCGGTGACGAACACCTTCCGATAGATGTCCATGACATCGCCGATCAGGCGCAGTCCCCCGGGCGCTGAGCGCTCGGCCAGGGTGGGTGATCCCTTCATCGGTGCGCCGCCCGCGCGGCAGGCGAGTGCGCCAGATAGCGCAGGGCCTTGTCCATCGGACCCAGCTGGGACGGATGGAAACCCGGCCGCAGGTACCGCGGCATCTCGGTGACGAAGACCGTCCACTTCGGGATGACGCCCCGCCGGGTCGCGCTCCAGAACTGCAGGCCCCAGAACCGGCCCTTCTGCGCCGACGGATCCTTGCGGTAGAGATAGGCGGTGGAGACGATGAACAGCGGCAGCAACGTTGCGCTGGCCAGGATCGCCGTGCGGGCTTTCCGTGCGTAGCTGCCGTCGATATGCATGAAAGCGTCGTAGACGACGCTGCGGTGCTCGACCTCTTCGGCGCCGTGCCACCGGACCAGGTCCAGCATCGCCGGATGCATGCCCTTCTCCGCGAGGATGTCCGCGTTGAGCAGCCATTCCCCGAGTACCGCTGTGTAGTGCTCCATGCCCGCGAACAGACCCAGCCGTTCCTTGAGCCACTCCTCCCGCGCCCGGCCGGTCAAGCCGTGGTCACCGAGGATGCGATCGACCAACCAGGCGACTTTGCCGACGTAGGAATCGACGTCCAAGCCGATCGATCGCAGGTGGGCGCGCGCGGCTTCGTGACTGTTCGCGTGCATGGTCTCCTGCCCGATGAACCCCGTCACCTCCTCCCGCAATCGTTCGTCGTCGATGTGCGGCAGGGCTTCGGCCAGCGCCTGCGCCATGGCTCGTTCCCCTTCGGGCAGGACCAGGTGCATCACATTGACGATGTGGGTGGCCAAGGCCTCGCCCGGCACGTAGTGCATGGGCACGGAGTCGAAATCGAAATGGACGTCGCGCGCATGGATGGCATGCGCTTCGTCGCGATACCGGCGCTGCGTCGCGCCTGCCTGCTCAGCCATGACCCGACCGTACAGAACAACAAATCGCATTGCAATGTTGCAGCAACAACTCGGGCTGAATGTTGCACGATGGATCCGTTTTGCTAGCGTTGGCCCATGCCCACCGCGTCGAAGGCCACTGCGAGCAGCGAGAATGTCGCCGGTACCCTCGTCACCCGGATCTTGGACGCGGCTCTGGTCCTCTTCGAGCAGGTCGGCGTCAAGAAGACGACGATCGAGGAAGTGGCGCGGAAGGCGGGCGTGGACCGGGTGACGGTCTATCGCCATGTCGGTGGCCGCGACGATTTGGTGCAAGCCGTGATCAGCCGGGAGGTGGCCGCGGTGCTCGCCGAGATCACCGAGATCGCCGACCGGCACGACGAGCTCGGCGATCTCGTCGCCGACATCTTCGTCACGGTGATCACCCGCTGGCGCACGAATCCGCTGGTCGACCGCATGCTGGCGCTGGAACCGGCGCGCGTTGTCCTGAAACTCACCGTCGATGGCGCGGTCCCGTTCGCGATGTCCGTCCACGCGACGGTCACCGCGCTCGAGCGTGCTGTCGAACGGGGAATCCTGCCGCCCGCAACGGATCTGACCACTCGTGCGGAAATCGTGTGCCGGATCGTCCACTCGCTGATCCTCGCGCCGCACGGACTCACCGAACTCCGGACCGACGGGCAGCTCGACGATTTCGCGCGCACATACCTGGTACCGGTGGTGGCCGGACCGAACGTCGCGCCCCGCTGACGGTGGAATGCCGCGCGCGGGTATCACGGAAACCGCTGCGCCGCAATTTGTTCAGAAGACGCCTTTGTCCACTTAGCGATCCCGGATGTGCCGTTGACCAGCGCCACGTCGAATCCGGCGCGTTCGGCGAAACGGTCCTCGGCATCTCCCGCGCTCTCGTTGCGACGGGACGCTCGGCCGTACCGGCGACAAGGCCCGGCTAATAGCGGAGAGTGTGCTATTCGACGGGCGATCGAGCGCGAATGACCGCGTGGTGACTGGTGCCCGCGACCGTCAGCGGATCGTCGAACATCGTCCCGTTGGTCATGTGATGCGCGGTGTTTCACTGTGGCCCCGTACTTCTGGCTTATACCGCCCGGCAGTCAACCGATCGGAGGTCTTTCCATCCAGAAGCCTTCAGCCAACGAAGAGATGAGGTAGCTGCACGTTGACTGCGTGATGATGAAGGAGGACGGGTGGCGATCGCGATGACCTACAAGGTGGCTGTCGTCGGAGCGGGTTTCGGCGGCATCGGGATGGGAGTCGGATTGCGGCGGGCCGGAATCACGGATTTCGTGATCTTCGAGCGGGACGGCGACGTCGGCGGGGTTTGGCGAGACAACACCTATCCGGGCTGCTCCTGTGATGTGCCGTCCCACTTGTATTCGTTCTCGTTCGCGCCCTACCGAAGTCGGCGCATCCGATATCCGCGCCAGGCGGAGCTCCTGGAGTATCTGCGCCGGGTCGCCGCCGACCACGGTTTGGTTCCGCATCTGCGATTGGGCACCGAGATCAGGGAAGCCAGGTATCTGGAAACCGAGGGCGGGTGGGAACTGACCACTTCCGACGGGCGGCGTGCGGTCGCCGAGGTGGTGATCTTCGCCGTGGGCCAGCTGCACCGGCCGAGCATTCCCGATCTCGCGGGCCGGGCGGATTTCGCCGGACCGTCGTTCCATTCCGCGCGCTGGGACCACGACCAGGACCTGCACGGCAGGGACGTGGCGGTGATCGGCACCGGCTCCAGCGCAGCACAGATGTTGCCGACACTGGCCACGAAAGCCCGGCGGGTCCGCGTCTTCCAGCGCACGCCGCACTGGGTACTGCCCAAACCACCCGCCGACTTCGGGCCGCTCGCTCGAACGGCGCTGCGGCTGCCCGGCGCTCACCATCTCTATCGCCGAGTCCTGTACTACGGCTCCGATGCCGTGCTCGCGCCGATCATGCGCCGAGGTTGGTCGGCGCGGCCCGCCGAATGGGCTGCCCGGCGGTACCTGCACAGCCGGATCGCGGACCCGCGGCTGCGGGCGAAACTCACCCCCGACTATCCGATCGGGGGCAAGCGCATCATCTTCGACAGCCACTATTATTCGGCCTTGGCCCGCGAGAACGTCGAGCTGATCACCGACCCGATCGCCCGGATCACCCGCGATGGACTGCGCACAGCCGATGGTGCACACCATGCCGCGGATGTGATCATCTACGCCACCGGTTTCCGTGCTCCGGAGTTCCTGGTCCCGATCACCGTGCGTGGACGCGGGGGCGTGGTGCTGCACGACCAGTGGCGTTCCGGAGCGACCGCGCTACTGGGCATGGCGGTTCCCGGCTATCCGAATGCCTTCCTGATCGCCGGGCCGAACAGTTTCAACCCCGCGGGCAGCAATCCGGGAATGAAGGAGTGTCAGGTGGACTACATCGTCCGTTGCCTGCACTGGCGTGACCGGATCGGCGCGTCCGCCATCGAGGTCAGGGAAACCGCGATGCGGGCACATCAACAGTGGCTCGAGCAAGCGGTCACCAAGACGGTGTGGCCCGCGATGAGACCGAACTGCTGGTACAAACACGCCAGCGGGCGCGTCACCAACCCGTGGCCCGTCTCGGCGCGTGCCTTCGATCGCGCATTACGGCGACCGCCGTCCGAATCGTTCCGTGCGGTTCCCCCCGATCCGGCGAACCCGGCAGATCCGGCCGCATCGGAACCGGCCGCCGGAATCCACTCCGAGTGACAATGCCCGGCCGAGCCGTATTTCGTTGCTACTCGGATGTTTCCGGTCGCTGGGCCGGATTCGCACCCGAGATCGGTTCATAGAGGGCGATGTGCCAGGCGGAGCCGGGCGTCGGCCGTATGACGGCGCGGCGTTCGTGCGGTCCGATGACCGGCTGCGCGGCTTCGAAACCTCCGGCGCGCAGCCGGTTCAACGCGGCATCCAGGTCGTCCACCTTGATCGCGAGGAACGGGCTGTCATCCTCGCGGTCGGTGCCCGCGAGCATCACGCGGACGCCATTGCTGTCGAACTGGGCCCAGCGGTCGCCGTCGACGACGGTGGGTTCGGTAGCGAGGACGGCGGCCAGCAGTGCCACCGTGGCGGGCAGGTCGTCGGTGGGGTAGGCGGGGCCGATCCGTTGGATCGTCATGGGTGGGTCCTAACAGTGCGTGGTGCGGGCTCGATCAGGAACGCCGCTCGGCGTGGGCGGCGCGTACGACCTCGTAGGCGGCGGTGTTGGCCCGGACCGCCTCGGGCAGGTCGTCGGCCATGCTCAGGAAGCCGTGGAACATGCCGTCGCAGCGGTGGATCGCCGCCGGGACTCCGGCTTGCCGCAGCCGCTGTCCGTAGTCCTCGCCCTCGTCGCGCAGCGGATCGAACTCGGCGGTGACGATGTATGCGGGCGGGAGCCCGGACAGGTCGGCGGTGAGTGGGTTGGCGTACGGATCGGCGCCGTCGTGGGAGCCCAGGTACTGACGCCAATACCAGCGCAGGTGGGCGGCGGTGGTGAAATAGCCGTCCGCGTTCTGGCGGTAGGACGCCGTGGCGCAGGCCGGATCGAGCATGGGATACAGCAGCAGTTGCCGGGCGATCTCGGGGCCGCCTCGATCGCGTGCCATCAACGTGGTCACCGCGGCGAGGTTGCCGCCCGCGCTGTCCCCGGCCACGACGAGGCAGGCGGGATCGCCGCCCAGCGTTTCGGCGTGGTCGGCGACCCAGCGCAGCGCCGCGTACGCGTCCTCGGCCGCCGCGGGGAACCGGTGCTCGGGCGCCTGCCGGTAGTCCACCGACACCACGATCGCCTCCGCCCCGACGGCCATGGCCCGGCAGAACCGGTCATGGCTGTCGAGGCTGCAGATCACGAATCCGCCGCCGTGGCAGAAGATCACGATCGGAGGCGGCTGCACCGCCGCGGCGGGACGATAGATGCGGACCCGGATCTCGGGTGCGCCCGGCGGACCGGGAACCAGTCGATCCCACACCTCGGCGACGGGTATCGGATCGACGAGGGGCGCGGGGCGGGCGGCGAGCAGCCGCCGCGCCTCGGCGGCATCGAGCACTTCGGTCCCCAATTTCGGGAACGCGGCGCCCGCGGTCTCGACGATCGCCCGCGCCTGTGGTGTCAGCGGCATCGCGGCTCGCTCCTTTCGCTACTGCTCGAGGTCCGGTGGCAGGAACTTGCCCGCCGCCAGGCCGCCGTCGATCGTCACCTCGGCGCCGGTGATGTAGGCCGAGGCATCGGAGGCCAGGAACGCGACCAGTTCGGCGACCTCCTCCGGCGCGCCGGTGCGTTGCAGCGGCAGGGACGGGAAGCTGCCGGGGCCGGTGGTCAGGTACGGGACCATCGGGGTCGCGATCGGGCCAGGATGCACCGAGTTGACCCGGATTCCGGCCGGACCCAGCTCGAGCGCGGCGGTCTTGGTCAGCCCGCGCAGTCCCCACTTCGAGGAGCCGTAGGCGGAGTGGCCCATCAGTCCCTCGAGGCCCGCCTGCGAGGAGATGTTGACGATCGAGCCGCCGCCCGCCCGCGTCATCGGCCCGATCGCCGCCTGGATGCCGCGGAACGGGCCGACCAGATTCACGCGCAGGATTCGCTCCAACTCCTCCGGCGCGGTGTCGGTCAGCGGCTTCGCGGTGTAGATGGCGGCGTTGTTCACCAGGACGTCCAGCTTGCCGAACGCCGAAACGGCCGTGCCGACGGCGGCCTCCCAGCCGTCATCGCTGCCGACGTCGTGCCGGACGAAACGCGCGGCGGCGCCCAACGATTCGGCCAGTTGCGTGCCTTCGGCTTCCAGCACGTCGGTGATCACCACGCGGGCGCCGCGCTCCACGAACAGCCGCGCCTCGGCGGCGCCCTGTCCCCGGGCGGCGCCGGTGATCAGGGCGACCTTCCCACTCAGGTCAACCATGTCGAACTCCTCGATGTCGTGGCGGGTCAGCTGTTGCGGAAGTGGGGGATGACCTTCTCGCCCCAGTGCCGGATGGTTTCCAGGCAGGCCTCCTGCGGCACGGTGCCCATCTGGATGAGGCAGAGGATCTCGTCGGCGCCCGCGGCCTGCAGACGCTCGACGTAGGCGATGGCGTCCTCGGGGCTGCCGTAGGCGTGCTCGACGTTGAAGACCGAGGTGGCGCCGGTCTTCACGGGGATCTTGGCCTCGTGCAGGTAGGCCACGTGGTCGTCGGCGGCCTGCTTGATGGCGGCGACTTCGTCCGCGTTCGGGTCCACGGCCTCGTCGGGAGCCGGACCCGCGCCGTAGTAGTGCTTGATGGACTGGGCGAAGAAGCGCTGTCCGCGGGCGCCGATCTGCTGGGCCTTCTCCCGGTCGTCGAGGACGATGGTGGGGCACAGCGCCGCGAAATGATCGTTCACGACGGTCGAGACGAAACGCTCACCGGTGCGCGCGGCGATCGCCTCGTCATAGGTGCGCCGCAGTTCGGCGATCTCCTCCACGCCGGCGAAACCCAGCACGAGCGCGCCGATTCCGTAGTCGGCGGCCATCTTCAGCGTGTCCTTCTTGGTGCACGCCATGAACAGCGGCGGATGCGGCAACTGTTGTGGCCGCGGCAGCAGCGAATGCGGCGAGACCTGCAAGAGTTCGCCGTTGTACTCGAATTCGGCTTCGGGATCCTGCCACGCCTTGCCGATCATGCGCAGCGACTCCTCGACCTCCTGGTAGGTGCGCTCGGGGTCGACACCGCACATGGAGGTCTCCACCGGCGTCGCGCCGCGGCCCGCGCCGAGGTTGAGCCGGCCGCCGGACAGCACGTCGAGCATCGCGGCGCGTTCGGCCGCCCGCACGGGGTGGTTGAAGTTGAACGGCATGCACACCACGCCGTGCCCGATCCGGATCCGTTCGGTCTTGGCGGCCACCCAGGTCAGGAAGACCTCAGGGGTGCTCATGTGCGCGTACCACTTCAAGCCGTGGTGCTCGACCGCCCAGACGGTGTCGAATCCCATCTCGTCGGCGAGTACCGCCTGCTCGACACAGTCGCGCAGCACCTGGTGCTCGTGCTCACGCGAGGGGTCGGCCATCTGGGCCTCGAAGATCATCGAGAACTTCATCCGGTCTCCTTCTCGATCGCCCGATCGGGCGTTTCCGGTTTCGTCGGGGTGCTTCGTCCCGCTGCGCGACAGTCGGAAGCTGTATGCCTAATCGAAATATGACCGCTGGAACTTCTCAGGTCAGGAGCTAGTCCCGCTGGCCGGGACCGTCCGGTGCCGCGCCCCGGTGGGCGACCTAGCGTCGGTGCGCAAGGGACGGTCAGAGAGGACGGAAATCGGTGGGACAACTCGACGGCAAGGTGGCGCTGGTCACCGGCGGGGCGCGCGGGATGGGCGCCGAGCACGTACGGCAGTTCGTGGCCGAGGGCGCGCGGGTGGTGTTCGGTGACGTGCTGGATCACGAGGGAACGGCGCTGGCCGCGGAACTGGGTGACGCCGCGCGGTACGTACACCACGATGTGACCAGCGAGGCCGATTGGTCCGCCGCGGTGTCGGAGGCGGTCGGCCACTACGGGCGGCTGGACGCGGTGGTGAACAACGCGGGCATCCTGCGGTTCGTCCCGATCGCCGAAATGGCTCTGGCGGATTTCACCGCGATCATGTCGGTCAACGTGACCGGCACCTGGCTGGGCATCAAGACCGCCGCACCGGCGCTCGCCGAAACCGGAGGCGGTGCGGTCGTGAACGTCTCCTCGGTGGAGGGGTTCGTCGGCGCCGCGGGCCTGTCCGCCTACAGCGCGAGCAAGTTCGCGATCCGCGGCATCACCAAGTCCGCCGCCCGCGAGCTCGGCCACTTGGGTATCCGGGTCAACTCGCTGCACCCGGGCGGCATCGCCACGCCCATGACCGCGGCGGTGTCCGGTGCGTCCGGCGTCGACGGTGACGGCTTCTTCGCGAGCCTGCCGATCCCGCGCTGGGGGCAGCCCGTCGAGGTCTCCCATGTGGCGGTGTTCCTGGCTTCGGACGCGGCGAGTTATTGCACCGGAGGCGAATTCGTGGTCGACGGCGGCATGCTCACCGGCTGCGGCTACTGACGGGAAGCGACGCGATGACTCAGGAATTCGAATTCGACGTGGTGGTAGTCGGTTCCGGCGCCGCCGGCATGACCGCCGCCCTGACGGCCGCCTACCGTGGACTTTCGGTGACGCTGATCGAGAAAGGCCGAGCGTTCGGCGGCTCCACGGCACGGTCCGGCGGCGGCATCTGGATTCCCAACAACCCGGTACTGCAGAGCGAAGACGTGCCCGACAGCCCGGAACTGGCCCGCACCTATCTCGCGGCCGTGGTGGGCGATCGGGTACCGGAGGCCAGGCAGCGGGCGTTTCTCGAGCGCGGACCGGAGATGATGCGCTACCTCGGCGCTCGCAGCAAATATTGGGAATTCGTCTACGACCGCGGCTATTCCGACTACCACCCCGAGTTCCCCGGTGGTCTCGCCCAGGGACGCAGCATCGAGCCCGCCCCGCTGGACGGACGGCTGCTCGGCGGCGACCTGCACAAGATCAACCAGCCGACCATGTCCGGTCCCAAAGGCATCGCCTTCACCGTCAGCGACTTCCACGATCTGAACATGATCGCCCGCACCTGGGCCGGGAAACGCACCGCGATCAAGGTCGGTATCCAAGCGGTGGGGAACAAGCTGCGCGGACGGCTGCCGCTGAGCCTGGGCAAGGCGCTCGCGGCCCGGCTGTGGCTGTCGCTGCGCGACGCCGGGGTGCCGGTGTGGCTGAACACGCCGCTGACCGAACTGATCACCGAGGGCAACGCGGTGGTCGGCGTACGCGCCGAGCGCGACGGGACGCCGGTGGTGATCAAGGCGCGCCGCGGCGTGGTGCTGGCGGCGGGCGGCTTCGAGCACAACCTGGAGATGCGTCGGCAGTACATGAGCGGCCCCCAATCCACCGAATGGACGGTGGGCGCCACCGAGAACGTCGGTGAGGGCATCGTCGCGGGCCAGAAGGCCGGTGGCGCGGTCGATCTCATGGACGACGCCTGGTGGGGGCCGTCCGTGCGCAATCCCGACGGGCCGCCGTTCTTCTGCCTGGCCGAGCGCTCGCAGCCCGGCGGCATCATGGTGAACCACGCGGGCGAGCGGTTCGTCAACGAATCGGCCCCCTACGTGAACGTCGTGCACAAGATGTACGAGCAGGAAGCGGCGGGCGTCGGGCACATCCCGGCGTACTTCATCATGGACCAGCGCTTCCGGGACCGGTACCTGTTCCTCGGCAACTTCCCCAAGCGTCCGCTTCCGCAGAAGTACCTGGATGCCGGGATCATCCAGCAGGCAGACACTTTGGCCGAGCTCGCGGCGAAGATCGGCGTGCCGCCCGCGGCGCTCACCGCGACGGTGGAGCGGTTCAACGGATTCGCGCGTGCCGGTCGTGACGAAGACTTCCGCCGTGGTGATTCCGCGTACGACCGCTACTACGGCGACCCGACGGTGCGCCCGAATCCGTGCCTGGCACCGATCGAGCAGGGCCCCTTCTACGCCGTCGAGATGGTGCCGGGCGATCTGGGCACCAAGGGCGGTCTGGTCACCGACGAGCACGCGCGCGTCCTCGACAGCGACGACCAGCCCATCCCCGGCCTGTACGCGGCGGGGAACAACTCGGCCTCGGTGATGGGCAACGACTACGCGGGCGCGGGCGCGACCATCGGTCCCGCCATGGTGTTCGGCTACATCGCGGCCGGTCATATCGCAGGAAACCAGCCGGGAACGACCGAACAGCGGGCGCGGACATCGGAAGGAGCGCGTTGATGGGACGCGTCGAGGGTAAGAACGTGATCGTCACCGGCGGCGCCCGGGGAATGGGTGCGGCCTTCGCGCGGCGGCTGGTCGCCGAGGGCGCCAGGGTGGTGATCAGCGACGTCCTGGTGGACGATGGCGTGGCTCTGGCCGCCGAGTTGGGCGACGCGGCGACCTTCCTCCCGCTCGACGTCACCGACGAGTCGGCCTGGAACGACGTGGTCACCTACACCGAGAAGGTCTTCGGGCCGGTCTCGGGCCTGGTCAACAACGCGGGGATCGTCCATGTCGATCCGATCGAGAAGCTGTCGGAAGCCGATTTCCGCAGGGTGATCGACGTCAACCAGGTCGGGGTCTTCCTCGGCATGAAGGCGGTGCTGGGGTCGATGCGCCGGGCCCGAGGCGGCTCCATCGTGAACATCTCCTCGATCGGCGGCATCATCGCCTTCTCGAACATCCTCGGCTACACCGCGTCCAAATGGGCCGTGCGTGGCATGACCAAGACCGCCGCGCAGGAGTTCGCCGCCGACGACATCCGCGTCAACTCGGTGCATCCCGGTGTCGTGGTCACCGAGATGACCGCGGATTCCGCACGCTCACAGGGCATGTCGGGCAACCAGCCGATCCGCAGGCCCGGCCGTCCCGAGGAGCTGGCGAACCTGGTGCTGTTCCTGATCAGCGACGAGTCGAGCTTCAGCACCGGCTCGGAATTCGTGGCGGACGGCGGCTACACGTGCCTGTGAGGACTTCCGGCAGGGCAAACCGGCGGGCCGACCGCCGAGCGAGACAAGGAAATCGACCGTGAAGAATTTCGAGGGCAAGACCGCGGTGATCACCGGCGCGGGCGCGGGCATCGGCCGGGCGTTGGCGGTCGAACTCGCCCGCCGCGGCGCTCGGCTGGCGCTGTCGGGCCGCAACATGGACAACGTCGCCGAGACCGCGGCGCTGTGTAGCAAGGAAGGCGCGCAAGCCCGCGCGTACAAGCTGGACGTGACCGACCGGGCGGCGGTGTACCGCCACGCCGACGAGGTGGCCGAGGACTTCGGCGGGATCAATCTGGTGGTCAACAACGCCGGAGTCTCGCTGACCGCGAACGTGGAAGAACTCAGCTGGGCCGACTTCGAATGGATCGTCGGCATCAACTTCTGGGGCGTCGCCTACGGCACGAAGGCGTTCCTGCCTCATGTCATCGCCTCCGGTGACGGCCACATCGCGAACGTGTCGAGCATGTTCGGCCTGGCCGCCTGCCCCAGCCAGGGCGCCTACAGTGCGACGAAATTCGCCATTCGCGCCTTCACCGACGCGCTGCGGCAGGAGATGACCATCGCCGGGCACGCGGTGGGCGTCAGCAGCGTGCATCCGGGCATGATCAAGACCGAGATCGCCTGGAAGGCGCGGGCGGGCGGCGATCGCGATCGCGACGCGCTGGCCGCCAACTTCGACCGCCTGGCCAAGACCACCCCGGAGCGCGCCGCGCGGGTCATCGTGAGCGGTATCCGCAAGAACAAGGCGAAGATCCTGATCGGCGCGGATGCCCACGTGATCGATTGGCTGCCGAGGCTTTTCGGCGCCGGTTACCAGAAGATCCTCACCGCCCAGATGAGGAACGAGGTCGCCTGACGGCACGTCCGGCGGTGGTCCACCACCGCCGGACACTCAGTCGTCGTCCTCGATCAGCAACAGACAACTTGCCTCCAGGTGCACGATGCACTCATCGGGGCGATGCAGGCGGTGGATGTACCTTAGCTCGCGCGCGCGTTCGAGCGTCAGGTCGAGTAAATGGACCTGGCACATGAATTCGGCAAGCATGCCGTCTGCTTGGACAAAAACTCTGTGTGGCAGATGATCCGGCGACGTCACGGCGACACTCCTGCTTGCGGTGACATAGATCCTGGAAGAAGGGCAGTGCTGCCTCCTCGGTAGTCCGGACGCTGGGCGACATGGTGATGTCTCTTTCGCATTCGGGTACATGGCGACCCTCCATGAATGAGCGACAAACAGAGGTCAGTCCCACAACCTGGCGCACGGCAGTGGCGGTAGGTCGCTACTCACGTCGTCGTCGACCGTGACTACGAGCCCTCGGTAGTTCCGCACCAGCGTGTCTGCGATGCTCTGCGCTTGTTCGGCACTGGCCTGGTAATCCAGCGTCAAAGCGCCTATTTCGATGTGGAGGTGACGGATGCGCCGGAACGAGCGAGGAACCGCACGACGGATCACCGCGGCGGGGCTACCGGGACAGTCACGTTCGATCCATGTGGGACTGCGTCGCCGTGTGCGTCCGGTCGACGATGCGGGGGAGGTTCGGGTGTATGGAGGACTTCGGGCGGAGTCAACGTGGCGAGCTGGTGGATAGCGAGGGTCATATAGGGCATCGGTCATCGCCTTCCTGCGGAGCACAATTGATGGGGAAAGCGCCCGACACCAAGGGCTTTCGCCACCGGCCCCGGCTCACCGGAGTGGGTGCGCCGCCTCGAGTGATACGGCGTCGGCTTGGTACCGGGCACGGTCCAACAATGCCCATGTGGCCCTTTTCGGCGCGATCGCGTAATGGTTGGGTATCGTCGGGTCATCGGGGGCACTTATCAGGTCATCAGGCGTGTAGTGGCCGCCAACTGGTGGTTGGGATGCGACGGACTCGTCGGTACGCGCAGCATGTAGTCCACTGCATCGGGGGCTGGCGTCCCCGCCTGGAAGTCGGCGTGCGCTACGCTAGCGTGAGCTTTCTTCCCAGGTCAGGCGATGTAACGTAGGTGGGGCGATGGTCAGGGGATGGCAATGGACCGGATTCGAGGCGGCGGCGCTCCAAGAGGCGATGCGGCGGTCGGTACGTGACTTCGCACTGCTGCTCGGTGTCGAAACTACGACGGTCGTCAACTGGCGCACTGGTCTGAGCGCTGTGCGTCCGCGCTCGAACACCCAGGCGATGCTGGACACGACTCTGGACCAACGGGCCACAGTCGATGATCGTGCCCGGTTCGAGCAAATCCTCAGCCAAGGGGAAGCAGCTTGGCGGGAGCGTCACCCGGTGACACCGCGCAGAGAGGCGAAGGGCGCTCAGGGTACGGGTCTGCTCCAAACCTCTGCGGCCCGATCCGGCGGGACCTTGGCTGCCTCATCTTCGAGTCGGAAGACGCGGACTACTGTGGATCGTGGCCACCCCGCCGGGCACGGCGGTGACTACCCCACGGAGATCACGGACATGAACCGGCGCGAGTTGCTGCGGCTACTAAGTATCGCCACAACTGCGCTCCCGGCTCTAGGAGCCGTCGACTGGGATCGGGTGCACTTCGCCGCAGCATCTGGCCGTGTGGACACGACTATCCTTGATCAATACGGCCGCTTGAATCAGATGCTCTGGAAGAGCTATGGGGAGGCAGAGACGAAGGCCGCGGTCTTCGTCGCAGCACGTGAGCACTTGGCGCTGCTGATCGAGAGCCTTCGCAGTTGCAGGAGCGCAGAGCTGCGACGTCGTCAGCTCGAACTGATCGCTAATGCGCTTCAGTTGACCGGCGAAATTCTATTCGACAGCAGTCACTTCGCTGAGGCTGCCCACTGCTACGCCCTGTCGGGTACATTCGCGGCCACCGCTCGCGCGTTCGACCTATGGGCCTGCGCGTTGACGCGACACGCTTACGTCGGCGTCATCGACAACCGTTTCCGAGACGCGTTGCCACTGGTCGATGAGGCAGCTGGGGTTGCTCGTCGTGGCGATGGTCTTCTGCCAACGCGCTACTGGGTGGAGAGTGTCCGTGCGCAAGTTGAAGCAGGCCTCGGCAATGCCAGCGAATGCGAACGATGGTTCGACGCCGCCCGAGGCGTACTCGGCTTGGAAGAGACACCTCCGCTGGGCTGGCTGCGATTCTCCGGGGAGCGCATCGACGAGGAAAAAGCCAGCTGCCTTATTCGGCTCCGTCAACCAGAGCCCGCCGAACGCATCTTGACGCCATTGTTGGATCGTCCCTTGTCCACTCGTCGCCGTGCCAGCGTCTTGGTCGACCTCGCCGCAGCCGGAGCACTACGAGGCGATCCGATCCAGGCAGTGTGGTACGGCGGTACAGCCGTCGATATCGCCCGCCGAACCCGTTCCGGATATCTTGAGCGACGCCTGACTCAGTTGCAGCCGCATCTGGCACGCATGCGGGGAGATCGTCATGTGGCGCATCTCGAGCACCGGATCACTACGCTGACCACGTCGACCGCACATTGATGAGGAGCACTGTGAGTAATGACGACGACCATGGCGGCAGGGTCTTCCGCGAAGCCTGGATCGCCGGCGTCACCGCTTACTATCCGGGTACGCCGAAGGACGGTTACATCGCTCCTTGGGAGGACATGCCGGACTGGGAGCGGGCCAGTGCGGCGGCGGTCTACGGTCAGGTGGTCGCCTTCCTCGAACTCACGGGGAACGCGGCTGCGCGCCTGAGTCCGGAATTGAAAGGGCAATTCGTGGCGATCTGCTGGATCGGGCAGATCTTGGCGCGGATACCGAACCCGAAGCCTGGTTATATCGCGCCATGGGACCAGTTGCCCGATTGGCAGAAGAAGACCGATATCGGGATTTTCGAAGCGATTGAGCGCCGAGTGGAAGTCTCCGGGTCCACCGCCGCCTCGTAGGGCACACCCAACGGGCACCTTTGTAGGCGTGGGCAGGTCTCTGAGGTGCTCAGGACTGGGATCCCTGCGAGCGTAGGACGCGTTTGAGGACTTTGCCGCTGGCGTTTCGAGGTAGTGCGGCTACGACCTCGATGTGGCGTGGGGTCTTGTATCCGGCCATGCGGGTGCGGGTCCACGTGAGGATCTCTGTGGGGTCGATTTCGGTGCGGCCGTTAGGGACGACGTAGGCGTGGGCGACTTCGCCGAGACGAGCGTCGGGGACGCCGACTACCGCGGCCTCGGATATATCGGGGTGGGTGCGGAGGATTCGCTCGATCTCGGCGGGGTGGACGGTGAAGCCGCCAACGATGAACATGTCCGTCTGGCGGCCGGTGATGCGGAGGTAACCATCGGTGTCGAGGGTGCCGATGTCGCCGGTGTGCAACCAGCCGCCGGAATCGATGGCGGACCTTGTGGCCGCGGGGTCGTCGAGGTAACCGTGCATCACGGTGGGGCCGGAGATCACGATCTCGCCGGGCGCTCCGACCGGTACCGGTCGTCCGGAATCGTCCACGACCCGAATATGGACGCCGGGCAACGCCTTTCCTACGGTCTCGGCGAGGAGTCCGGCGGGGGTGTCGGGGGTGCAGACCGTGGCGACGCCGGTGGATTCGGTCAACCCGTACCCGGTGAAGACCTGTTCGGCGCCCAGTTCCCGGCGGATCCGCTCCACCGACTCGGTCGGCACACTCGAACCGCCCGTGCCCGCCAGTCGCAGCGAACTCAGATCGCGGCCGACAAGACCGTCGTGCGCGAGCAGGTCGTGGAAGAGGGTCGGAGGGCCGGTCAGCACGGTGATCCGCCGTCGCTCGATCACATCGAACACTTGCTCCGGCTCGAATCGGTCCATCGGCGCCATCGTGGCGCCGCGCAGCAGGCACGCGATGATCCCTGCCTTGTAACCGAAGGTGTGCGAGAAAGGGTTGACCAGCAGATATCTGTCGTCGCCGGACAGGGTGACCGCATCGGCCCAGTGGCTGAACGCCTCGATCGTCTGCCGGTGGGTGGACGGCACGCCTTTCGGCACTCCGGTGGTACCGGAGGTGAAAAGGATGTCGGAGACCGAATCCGGGTGTACGGACCGGCTCCGGGCACATGCCTCCGCGACGGATACTTCGTCGCCGAGCGCAAGAAAACGCGACCACGAGGAATCCTTGGACGCCTCGTCGAGCAGGACGGTGGTCCGCAACTCCGGCAGCGGGCGCCCGGCCTGACGCAGCATTTCCGGGTAATCGACGCCGAGGAATGCACCCACGGTCAGGAGCATGCGGCAGCGGCTGCGCGCGAGGATGTCGGCGGCCTCTGGACCGCGCAGGCGGGTACCGATAGGCACGAGCGTCGCGCCCGCGCCGAGCACGCCGAGCGCGGCGACTATCCATCGCGTGGTGTTGGGCGCCCAGATCGCCACCCGGTCACCGGGCCGCATCGATCGCGCCAGCACCGCCCGGGTGACGCGCTGCGCCGCCGCAGCGAGTTCGGCGTAGGTCAGCTGCCCCTGCGGCGCTATCACCGCGAACCGCGCGCCGTCCCGGCGTGCCCGGTCGGCCAGCACTGCCGGAATCGTCGCGGAGTCGTGCTGTGGACGGTCGGGCGCGGCAGCCGATGGTGATCCGAGCCCACCGGCCGCCCGCCGTCGATTCATGCCCCGATCGTGCCGCACCGGCAGCTCGATACGGTCCGATCGCGGCGGGACATCCCGCTGACCGGGAACCTGATTCCGGTCGAGAGATCGCGCGGCGCCGCCCCGCGCGGGTATCGGCACCGGCGCGGCGCTGCGCGCCGAGGGCGACGCCCAGCAGCTTCGGACAGCGTGCCGGCCGGCTCGTGCGGTGCCGGTCGTCCTGCTCAGCGGGACCACGGGTACGGCAGGTGACCAGTGGCACGGCAGGCTCGAATCGAGCGACAGTTGTGCGCCGCGGTTCGCGCCGGGCACGGTCCGTCGCAGGAGATGCGAATCGCGCTGGAGCGCAGCACGTTCAGTGATTGCTAAGGAGTGACATGACGGCCGGAGCAGAGCTAGTGGAGCGAAACGACGAGGCAGCGGGCGCGGGGCCGGTCGTCGAACTCGACGGCGCCTGTTCGCTGTCCCGGGACCGCATCGGCGGGAAGGCGTGGAGCGTCAACCGCATGCGCGCGCTCGGCCTGTCGGTGCCGCCCGCGTTCGTCATCACCATCGAAGGCTGGGCCGACTTCTCGGCGCGCGGGGAGATCGGCGAGGACATCTGGCACGGTGTCCGAGCGGGCATCGCCGCCCTGGAGCGCGGCACCGGACGTGTTTTCGGCTCAGGCACCCGTCCGCTACTGGTATCGGTCCGCTCGGGCGCCGCGGTGAGCATGCCCGGGATGATGGACACAGTGCTGAACCTCGGCATGAACGAGGCGGTGGCGCGAGCGCTGGCGGCGGAGACCGGGAATCCGGGCTACGCGGCCGATACGCGGGAGCGGTTCCGTACCCAGTATCGCGAAACGGTGCTGGGTGATCCCGCCGGTGCGGTGCCGGAGGACCCCTGGGAGCAGTTGCGGGCGGCCATCAGTGCGGTGTTCCGGTCCTGGGATTCGCCCCGGGCGCAGACGTATCGGCGCAATCGCGGCGTGTCCGCAAGCCTCGGCACGGCGGTGACGGTGCAAGCCATGGTGTTCGGCAATCTCGACGAGAAGTCCGGTACCGGTGTGCTGTTCAGCCGCAACCCGAACACCGGAGAGCGCGCGACGTTCGGCGAGTGGCTGGTCGGCGGACAGGGTGAGGACGTGGTGTCCGGCCGGACTACTCCCCGGCCGCTCGACGAACTGGCGACGCTGTCGCCGCAGGTGCACGCCGAACTCATCGCGGCGGCCGACCTGCTGGAACGCGACGGTCGCGATATCCAGGACATCGAATTCACCGTCGAGTCCGGCGCTCTGTGGCTGTTGCAGTCGCGGTCGGCCAAGCGCTCGGCGCGAGCGGCGGTGCGTGCCGCGGTCGCGATGGCCGAGGAAGGGCTCATCGGCACCGACGAGGCACTGAAGCGGGTCACCGCCGACCAGGTGCGCACCGTGCTGCGTCCGGCGACCGGGGAGTACAGCGGGACACCGCTGGCTCGCGGCGAAGCGGCGTGTCCCGGCCTGGCCTCGGGTGTCGTCGTCACCGATCCGCACGAGGCCGAGCGCCGCGCGGAGGCGGGCGAGGACGTGATCCTCGTACGCCCGACCACCAGCCCCGACGACCTGCACGGCATGATCGCCGCCAAGGCGATCGTCACCGAATTGGGCGGAGCCACTTCGCATGCCGCGCTGGTCGGTCGCGAGATCGGCAGGCCGTGCGTGGTCGGTTGCGGCCCCGGCGTCGTCGCGGCCCTCGCCGGTCAGGTGGTGACCGTGGACGGCGGTGCGGGCAGCGTCTGGCCGGGCCGGGTCGAAGGCAAACCCGTCGATGCGAGCACCCTCGCGGACGTCGGCCGATTGGCCGGGTGGGCGGGCACCGATGCCGACCGGTTGGCGGCGTGGCTCGACGCGCGCGCGACCGATGTCTCGGTGAAAGTAGATGTGGCATCCCCGGCGACCGTGACGGATATTCCCGACCTCGATTTGCTGCGGCTGATCGGCATCAAGGGCCGGGCCGCCCATGACGCGCTGGCCGCGGGCGTAGGTGCGTCTGCCGAGACGGTCGCTGCTCGATGCGAACAGCTGGTAACCGCGGGCTGGTGCGCCGCGACACCGATCGGAGTGCGGCTCACACCCGAGGGTAGACAGCACCTGGACGGCCTGCTGGCGGCGGAGCGACGGACCGTCGACCGTGCCGCGATCGCCTCCGTCTACGCCGAATTCTGCGATTTCAACGGCGTTTTGAAAGAAGTCGTCACCGCCTGGCAGATGAAGGATCCGGCCACCGTCAACGATCATGCCGACGCCGACTACGACGGTGCGGTGCTGACCCGGCTGACCGACCTGCACGGCGTGGTGCAGCCGCTGCTGCGGCGGATCGGCGACGTCGCGCCAAGGCTGGCCCGGTACCGCGCCCGCTTCACCCACGCCGTCGAGCGGATCGCCGCCGGTGACCACGCGTGGGTCGCACGGCCGGTGCTCGACAGCTACCACACCGTGTGGTTCGAGCTGCACGAAGACCTGATCGGACTGTGCGGCCTGAGCCGCGCCGACGAGGCGGCGGCCGGCCGTGCCCACTGACAGCACGGGCGAAGCCACCGTGCCCGCCGACCGGTGGGTCGAGTTCGCCCAGATCGACAATGTCCGCGACCTGGGCGGGCTGCCCGTACAGAACGGCGGCACAACCCGTTTCGGCGTCGTCTACCGTTCCAGCACGCCGCAGAATCTCACCGAGTCCGACATGGCGAAGCTGCTCGGGCCGATCGGTCTGCGCACCCTGATCGATCTGCGGCTGCCCGACGAGGTGGAGCGCGAGGGCTACGGACTGCTGGCCGGCGCCGACGTGCGGCGGGTCTGCCTGCCGGTGCGGAAATCGCCGGAATCCTCGCTGGCCGCGCGAGATCTGGTCCCCGACTCGAGCCGGGTGGATCTGGTCGACTTGTACGACAAGCTGCTGGCGGGCAGCACCGAGTCCATCGTCGCGGCGGTCCGGCTCGTCGTCGACGCAGGCCGCCACTCGGTGCTGTTCCACTGCGCCGCGGGCAAGGATCGCACCGGAGTGCTCGCAGCGGTGCTGCTGGACGCGGTGGGCGTGCCGCCGGAGGCGATCGCGGCCGACTACGCCCTGACCGGCGAACGCATGCACCGGGTCCGTGACCGGCTCGACGGGCTTCCGTCCTACACGGGGCTGCCCCCGGTCAGCACCGGCATTCTCGGCGTCGAGGCCGAGGTGATGGGGCGTTTCCTCGCGAAACTGTCCGCTGATCACGGCGGCGCGGCCGAGTGGTTGCTGGCCGGCGGGCTCACCACAGGGGAGCTGGCACGACTGCGTGCAGTGCTGATCGCGCCGGAATAGGACATCGCGGCCCGGTCCGGCGCGCTCACCGAGCTGCTCCGGCAGGTCAGTCCTTGACCGGGTCGGCTCCGGCCCGCTTGATCACCGAGTCGCCGACCTCCAGCACCTTCCACAACGTCCGGTCCACACGGACCTTCATCGTGCTGCCATCCTGCAACCGAACGTGCAAGCGCCGATACAGATTCGCGCCGTCCAGCAACCCACGCGACTTCTTCACGACCGTCCCACGCCACTCCTGCTGTGTCACTGATCGACTCCTCACTCGACTGGACGCCGACGCCGTAGCGATTCCCCGACCGGCGTGGTTCCAGTGTTGCCACCCACCGCGCTGGAAACATCACCATTCAGAAGTAGATCCGCGTGCCGAAAGTCGCACACCCCGTCGGGCGGTCGGTTGATGCCGCATGCCACCGGAGGGTGACTATGGGTCCGGCGGACACCTCTGCGTGCTGATGGCGGCCCGATCCTCGAGCACGAACTGGTGACCCGCATCCGCTCAGCGGCGTGGTCGTCCGGTGGGTGCCGAAACGAATGAGCGGGTCGGGTGGATCACGATCCACCCGACCCG
>NZ_JBSGCA010000010.1:0-39335 GCF_053601535.1 Nocardia sp. NPDC004718 | reverse complement strand
CTTCGGCGACCTGAACGGCGACGGCATGCCCGACCTGTTCGTCAGCAACATCGCCGTGGGGCTGGGGCTCATCGGATGCCCCCACACCGGGTTCAACAACACCACAGAAACCCCCCCCCCCCCCCCCCCGCTCCGGTCGTCGACTACCGCGGCGACAGTTCGGCTTTCAGCGCCTCCAGCGTGGCGCCGTCGACTCCGAGTCCATCGGTGACGAACCGGTCGAACGATCCGAAGGACGCGGCGGCCTGGTCGAAAGCAGCGTCGAGGTATTCGGCGCGCACGCCGAGGATCGGATCGAACAGCGCGGGATCGGTGACCAGCCCCTTGGCCACCAGCGCGTCCATCGTCGTCTTGTTGCTCGCGGCCAGGTTGTCGTTCGATTCCAGATAGTCCTTGTACACCTGGCCTTTCGGGACACCGAGCGCCGTCATCAAGATCGCGGTCATCCAACCGGTGCGGTCCTTGCCCGCGGTGCAATGGAACAACACCGGTCCGTTCGCGTTCACGATGTCCCGGATGGCGGCCCCGAACTGCGCGCGAGCCGCGGCGTCGGTGACCAGCCAGCGGTAGTAGTCGCGCATGATGCCCGCGGCCTTGCCGTCGCCGAACATCTGCTGCTGCACGGCGGGACCGCCCTGCACCGCCTTGCCCGCCATCAGGTAGAAGTCGTTGCCCGGGTCGTACACCGGACGCGCGAGCGCGGGAATCGACGCCGGAAGCTTGTCGGGGTTGGCCCCGGACTCGTTCGGACTGCGGAAATCGATCACCGCCGTGATGCCCGACGTGACCAGCTTCTGTTGGTCGGCGGCGGTGAGTTTGTCCAGAGCGTCGGTGCGGAACACCACGCCGGTACGGAGTTTGCCGTTGCCCTGGGTGGGATAGTCACCGATGTCCCGGGCATTCGGCGCCGACGACAGCTGCATGGAGCGGTCGTGCACGGTGTGCACGAGTCCGGGGCCCGCCGATGCGGTGGTGGTGGACGGGAACACGGCGATCAATGCGGCGGCGACACCGGTCACCGCCCCGCGAACAGCACGCGAAATCGTCACTGGCTCATTCCTTCCATAGAGTCCCGGCCCGGCGACGCCGAGCCGGCAAGCGGGCCGGAGTGTGCGGCCCCGGCCACGGCTCAGACGTCGGCGAGCAGGGTGACCGTGCCGGCCGCCCCGTCGACCCGCACCCGTTGCCCATCGGCCAGCCGGGTGCTGGCGGTCTTGGTGTCCACGACGCAGGGGATGCCGAATTCCCGGGCCACGATGGCCGCGTGCGAGGCGGAGCCGCCGATGTCGGTGACCACCGCGGCGGCGTAGGCGAACATCGCGGTGTGCCCGGTGTCGGTGACCGATGCCACCAGGATGTCGCCCGGCTCGATGTCGTCGTCCAGGGACAGGACGCGTTTCACCGTGCCTTCCACGACGCCGGGGCATACCCCGATGCCGGTCAGGCAGTCTCCGGGCGTCAACGCGTCCGCGTTCGTCAGCGGCTCCCAGTCACCTGCGATCACATCCGGCATGCGGACGCCGCGCAACCGGCTCAGCTCGGCTCGGCGGCGTGCTACCCGTTCGTTCAGATCGGCGGGCGCCCAAAGGATTTCGTCGAGCGTGAGAAAGCAGGCGTCCTCGGCCTGCTGTAGCAGCCCGTGCCGGATCAGCCGTTCCGCCCGCTCCCGCACGGCGAGGCGCAGGCAGTGGGTGTACCGGACCACGGCGTCGCGGACGCGTTCGCGCGCCATCGTCGCTCCTGCCGCCATCCGTGCGGTGCGGCTCGGCGCCGGGTCGACCGGTTCCCGCTTGGGCGCGGGCATCCGAGCGGCGCGTGCGGCGGCGGTCACCAGCAGCTCCGGCCGGTCGCCGAAGGTCGGGTTGAGCAGCTCGCACTCGCCCGGTCCGCGATGTCCGATCCGCCGCAGCTCCTCTTCCAGCGCGGCGGCGAACGCCGGGGAGATGGTCCGCGCCACGGTGACGTCGCCCGCGTGCGCCGCGTCGTGCAACGCGGTGTCGGCCCGGCACAAGGCGGCGAGCCGTTCCACCGCGAGCATGGTCCTGGCCGACTCCAACCGCTCCAGATCAATGGGCACGGTCGCCGCTTCCTTGCCGCGGGAGTGGATGGCGGTGGCCGCGCCGGTCATCATCACCCCGATGGACGCCGCCGCCCAGGACTGATTCAGCCGATCCCGCCACAGCAGGGCGCGGGCATGCAGTTGTTCATCGGTGAGCTCGCGTATCGCCGCGGCGCCAAGGGATTCCTGATGCGCGGCGGCATTGATGCCGTCGGTGGTCTCGCGATAGCGCAGCGCGGTGCGCAGCACCCGGCCCGCCGCGCGCCACGTGGCGCGGGTACTGGCGAATCCGGTCGGCGTGGGCGGCTTGCCGTGCGGGGTCAGCGAGATCTCGGCCGGGATGTTGCCGTAGACGTCGCGGCGGATGCTCTGCTCGTCCCAGCCCGGCATGTTCTCCGCGGCCAGCACGCCGATGGAGGCATTGATGTAGATGTGGTGCCCGAGCACCGTGGTGACCCGGCTCGTCCAGTGCTCCAGCGCGATGCCGTCCAGCGCGATCATGGTGCCCATCGCGGCATTGGCCAGCCGGATAGCGCCCGCTTGTAGATCCACCGTCAGCGGCGTGAGCGGTCCGGGCAGTGCCTCGGATGTATTGGTCGCGGTGTGCACCGGATAGGCCGGATCGACGCGATCGTCGAACTCGCCCTCGAGACCTTCCGGCGCGACCGACACCAGCGCGTGTCCGTCCGAGGTGGCCGCGCGGGTGGGTATCTGGTAGCCGGGCAGCGGAATGGCGCCGGGCCGGGCGACGAACTCGTTGCCGTCGAGTCTGCGACCGGTCAGTCCGCGGACGATGTCGGCCGCCACTTCGGACGCGGTCCAGCCGCACCGGAATCCCCATTCGTCGCGTGCCACCCTCGGATCCACCTGCGGTGGCGTGCCGGACGTCCGCCGTGACTTGCGTGTTCGGGCCGCCTGGCGGATGCGATGCGCGTCCGCACTCGAAACCACTCCGGACGCGGCCAGTTCGACCACGCCGGTGCGCTCGGATCGCGCGGCAAGCACCAGGAAACGTTCGAAGTCGTCGGTGTGCAGCACCTGGAATCCGCCCGCTCGGCGAGAACCGAGCAGCCCGCTCAGGATTCGCCAACTCGCGCCCTCGACGCGCCTGCCCGCGACCGGCGCGGTGCGCACGATCAACGCCGCCGCCCCGCTGGACCGCACGACGTCCTCGGCGATCGATTCCGACCCCGCGACCACCGGAACCACGATTCGCGCCCCGGCCGCGCGGGCCGCCGTCGCGATGGCGGCGAGCGAACCGCCCAGATGCACTACCGATGCGCAGTCGGCGACAGCCCGTGCGCACAGCGCGGGCTCGGCCGGGTCACCGGTGATCACCTCGACCCGAGGGTCGACGTACCGGTGCCGTGCGCGGTCCAGACCGACCACGTCGTGGCCCGCGGCCAGCAGCATGCGCGCCACCGCGCGACCGGTCGGATCGGAAACTCCGGTGACCAGGACCCGCATGAAATCTTCCTCCTCGCTGGCGCCATGCAGACGTGACGCCGTTCACACACCATCGCCATCCGGCGAGCCCGCGACCGACCACAGTCCCGATGAACGGGACCGGCGGGTCGCTCACCAAGACGGGCGGCCTGCCATCGCGACCGGCGGGGGAAGGTCGACCCCATGAGTGATCGGTATTCGGTCGCGCCTCGGGAGGCCGCCGACGTGCGCGCCTACGACCTCGAGACCGATGTGCTGGTGGTCGGCTACGGATGCGCTGGAGCGGCGGCGGCATTCGAGGCGGCGGCGAGCGGCGCGCAGGTGCTGGTGCTGGACCGGATGAGCGGTCCCGGCGGCGCATCCGCCCTCTCGGGCGGTGAGATCTATCTCGGCGGCGGCACACCGATCCAGCGAGCCTGCGGATTCGACGACGACCCGGGAGCGATGGCCGCGTTCCTGTCCGCCGCGCTCGGTCCGGGGGCGGATCCGGCCAAGATCACTCGCTACAGCGAGGACAGCGTCGCGCACTTCCACTGGCTCGCCGACCGCGGCGTGCCGTTCAAGCCCACGCTGTGGGACGCGCCGACGTGGGTACCGCCGACGGATGACGGGCTGATGTGGCTGGGAGAGAACAGCAAGCCGTTCTCCGACCTCGCCGCTCCCGCGCCCCGCGGGCATCGCCCGGCCACCGCTGACTTCGGCGGCAAGCTGCTCATGGACTGTCTGGCCGAGGCCGCGCGATCCGCCGGTGCGACAGCGCTTTTCGATACCAGGGCGACCTGCCTGATCCTGGCGGCCGACGGCACCGTCGTCGGTGTGGTGGCCCGGCGGTACGGCACGGAGCTGACCATCCGGGCACGTCGCGGCGTCGTGCTGACCACCGGCGGATTCGTGGACAACGACGCCATGCTCGCCGCCCACGCGCCGAAACTGCTGGGGCACACCAAGGTCAGCGCGGGCACCGACGACGGAAGCGGGATCCGGATGGCGCAGGCCCTCGGCGCGGCCGTGCGGCACATGTCCACGGGCCAGGTCGGCATCTCGCTCGTTCCCGGTCTCGCCGCGCGGGGCATGGTGGTCGACGGGCACGGGCAGCGGTTCGTCAACGAGGACACCTATCCCGGCCGGATCGGCCAGGCGGCGCTGTTCCGGCAGGGCATGCGGACCTGGGTCGTGCTGGACGAACGAGCCTTCGAGGAAGTGCCGCAACAGCAGCGGTGGGGTGTGCGACCGACCCATGTGGCGGAGACCGCCGAGGAACTCGCCGACCTGATGGGCGTACCGGCGGCCGCGCTGGCCGACACCGTCCGCCGGTACAACGACTTCGCCTCGCGCGGGGTGGATCCCGAGTTCGGGAAAGCGCCGCGCTGGGTGCGGCCCCTCACGCCGCCGCTCGCCGCGATCGACGTGCGGGCGGGGGTGCGGCCACCGTCGGAATCCGGTGACCGCCGCGGGACCGGTGCGTCCGTGTTCACCCTCGGTGGTCTGCACACCTCGCTCGACGGCGCCGTGCTCGATATCGACGGCGCCCCGATTCCCGGTCTGTTCGCCGCGGGCCGGGCCGCGAGCAACCTGCACGGCGAGGGCTACATCAGCGGCACTTCGCTCGGCGACGGCACCTTCTTCGGCCGCCGCGCGGGTACCGCCGCGGCCCGCACCAGCTGATCCGGACGGCTGGTTCCGGTCATCGGGATGGATCGGGCCGCACGGCGCCGCACCGGCCTAGCGTCGAAAGACGGCACTACCAGGAGGACTACCGCATATGACCAACAAGGTGCTCGATCGGGTACGGGATCTGCTGCCCGCGATCCGGGAGCGAGCCGCCGACGCCGAACTGCAGCGCAGAGTGCCCGACCAGAGCATCCGGGAGCTGACCGAGGCCGGGGTGTTCCGCATGCTGCAGCCGTCCCGCTTCGGCGGCGACGAATCCTCACCGGTCGCGTTCTACGAGGTGATCCGCGCCATCGCGACCGCCTGCCCGTCCACGGCGTGGGTGTCGTCGGTGCTGGGCGCGCACCCGTGGCAACTGGCGTTGTTTCCGCTGCGGGCGCAGGAGGACGTGTGGAGCGCCGATCCGGACACGCTGGTCTCGTCGTCGTACGCGCCGACCGGCAAGCTGACACCGGTCGAGGGCGGTTTCGAGATCAGCGGTCGGTGGAGCTTCTCCTCCGGGTGCGATCACGCCCGCTGGGCCTTCCTGGGCGCGGTCGTACCGAACGACGAAGGCGGAGCGGAGTATCTGACCGTTCTGGTGCCGCGCGCCGATTACCGCATCGAGGACGTCTGGCACGTGTCGGGGCTGTCCGGCACCGGCAGCAACGACATCGTCATCGAGAAGGCGTTCGTACCCGCCCACCGGACCTACAGCGCGAGTGAGCAGGCCGAGCTGCGCGGACCCGGACAAGAGGTCAATACCGCCGCACTGTACCGGATTTCGTTCGGCGCGGTGTTCTCCAACACCATCACCGCACCCATCATCGGCGCCGCCCAGGGCGCGTACGAAGCACATATCGAGCGCATGCGCGAGCGGGTGCGGATCTCCTACGGCGGGCAGAAGGCCGCCGAGGATCCGTTCGCGCACGTCCGCGTCGCTCGCGCCGCCTCCGAGATCGACGCCGCCGTCCTGCAGATGGAGCGCAACATCGGCGAACAGCTGCGCTACGCCGAGGCGGGGGAGGAGATCCCCCTCGAACTGCGGGTCCGCAGCCGCCGCGACCAAGTGCGCGGCACCGAACGCGCCATCGAGGCCATCGACCTGCTGTTCGACAACTCCGGCGGTCATGCGATCCGCAAACCCAATCCGATCGAACGGCACTGGCGCGACGCGCACGCCGGGAGCGTGCACGTGATCAACGACGTGGAGCGCGCGCTGGTCTTGTACGGCCGGGACGCGTTCGGCCTGCCCGTCACGGATCGGATGATCTGATGACGCTCACCGCGGAGAACACTACGCGCCGGAGCACGACGGGCGGGCTGGAACTGCGCTACCACGAAGCGGGGTCGGGTACGCCGCTGGTGCTGTTGCACGGCTCCGGACCGGGCGTCTCGGGATGGGCCAACTTCGGCGCCAACCTGCCGGTGCTGGCCGAGCGTTTCCGTTGTCTGATCGTGGATCAGCCGGGTTTCGGCGCCAGTGGCCGCCCGCCGGTGTACGAACGCAACTATCTGCGCATCTCCGCCGACGCGGTGCTGGGCCTGCTCGATGACCTCCACCTGGAACGCGTGCACCTGCTCGGAAATTCGATGGGTGGCGCGGTCGCGACGCTACTGGCGCTGGAACATCCCGACCGGGTCGATCGGCTGGTGCTGATGGCGCCGGGTGGCGTCGGGGTGAACGTGCTGGGGCCCGAGCCGTCCGAAGGCATCACGCGCTTGCTGGAGTTCAGCGCCGCTCCCACCCGGGAACGGCTGCTGCCCTGGCTGCGCGCCATGGTGTCGGATCCGGCGACCCTCACCGAGGAGTTGATCGAGACCCGGTCGGCCGCCGCCTCCGATCCCGCCGCCATCGCCGCGCTGCGCGACGCGTACGCGACCTTCGCCGATCCCGCTCTCGCCGAACCGGTTCCGCTGTGGGCCCGGCTGCGCGGCCTGCGCGCCGAGACGCAGATCCTGTGGGGGCGCGACGACCGGGTGACACCGGTGGAGGCGGCGTTGTTCCCGGCACGGCAGATCCCGAACGCGGATCTGCGCGTCTTCGCCCGGTGTGGTCATTGGGTGCAGATCGAACGCAAGTCGGCGTTCGAGCGCGCGGTCGTCGATTTCCTCACCGCCGGTCTCTGACCGCCGGCCGCCCGCGTCGATCACACCTCGTGATCGCGGACCCACCCCGCGATCTGGGTTCGGGAGGTGAAACCGAGCTTGGTGAGAATGTGCTCGACGTGGGTCTCGGCGGTGCGCACCGAGATCACCAGCTCGGCGGCGATGCGTTTGTTGCTGTGCCCCGCCGCCACCAGCCGGGCGACGTCCTTCTCCCGGCGTGTGAGGACGTCCGCCGCCTGTGCCTCGACCGGAGCGGCCTGCGGCGGTCGCGCCGTGGCCGGCGCGCGTCCCAGCGCGTAGTCGATCGCCTCGCTCAGCGACAGCGTCGCGCCGCTGTCGAAGATCTCCTCGAACTTCCGCTCTCCCAGTTCTTCTCGCACGCGACCACGCATCCGGTCACCGAGTACGCCGGTGATGGCGTGGGCGAGGCGTACCGTGCTGCGCGCCAGGATCTCCGCGGCGCCGAGCAGACGGGCGGCTCGCTCGAAGTCGGCGCGCGCGACCGCCGACCACGCCAGCCCTTCGAATCCGGAGGCGAGCCAGACGCATCGGTCGAACAGGCTGAACATCTCGACGGAGCGGGCGAGATATCCGGTCGCGGCACGCTGATCGCCGCGCCGCCAATGATCCAGCCCCATCGACCACTGCGCCAGCCCGCCGAGCAGATACGGTCCGCGTTCGGTGGTGACCTTCAGCAGCCGCTCGGCGAAGGCGGTCGAGCGTTCGTCGGCGAGCACCAGCGCACAGACAAAAGCGAACGCGAGGCTGTCCATCTCCATCGCGTGATGGCCGCATTCGGCAGCCAGATGCGTGGCGGTCTCGGCCAATTCGAGCGCACGGGCGGTGTCGCCGTCGTTGAAGGCAAGCAGCGCCGAATCGAGCATCGCCTCCGCGAGGACGTCGGGGGCATTGACCCGGCGCGCCAGGGCAACGCATTCGTCCACCAACTGGCGCGCCGACCCGCGATCGGACAGCAACGCCGCGAGCGAGGCCGCCGCGGACAGCCCGCGTGCGCGCAGCTCGGTCGGTTCGCTCGACTTCGCCAGCGCATCGGTCAGCCAGCGATAGCCCTCGGTGAGGAAGCGATTGTGCTCCCAGAACGGCCGCAGCACCGCCGCCATCTCGAGCGCCGACTCGGGTGCGTCGGTGAGGCCGAACTGCAGCGCCGCGCGCAGATTCGCGTGCTCGCGGTTCAGTTCGCGGAACCAGGCGACGTCGTCGGAACTCCAATACGCGGTGCGGCCGCGCAGTGCCAGCCGCCGGTAATGATCGCGGTGGCGGCCGCGCACCTCGGGCTCCTCGCCCCGCTCGGCCAGCCGGTCGCGGGCGAACTGCCGGATCGGCTCCAGCATCGAGTACCGCCCGACATCGCCGTCGTAGCGCAGACTCAGCACCGACTTGTCGACCAGGCCGGTCAGCGCGTCGATCACCGTGCGCCCGTTCGGTGCGGGCAGGCACACGGCTTCGGCGGCGTCGATGTCGAAGCCGCCGGAGAACACCGACAGCTGCTCCCACAAACGCTGTTCGGCCGGGATGCACAGGTCGTAGCTCCAGCGGATCGCGCCCTCGATGGTCTGCTGTCGTTCCGGCGCGAGTCGTGGTCCCGCGCTGAGCAGGCCCATGGTGTCGTCGAGCCGGGCGAGGATCTGTTCCGGAGTGAACACGCGGAACCGCAACGCGGCCAGCTCCAACGCGAGCGGAATGCCGTCCAGCCGGCGGCAGATCGCGGCCAGCGCATCGCGATTCGCGGGGGTGGCCGCGAAGCCGGGGTTGGCGGCGGCGGCCCGCTCGGCGAGCAGTCGCATCGCATCGCTGTCGGTGGTCTCCGCGTCCGGCAGCGGCAAGGGCGCGACGGGCATGACCTGTTCGCCCTGCACGCCCAGCACCTCCCGGCTGGTCGCCAGCACGCGGACCTCCGAGGTGGCGGCCACGATCCTGCCGACCAGCCGCGCGCAGGCGTCGATCAAGTGCTCGCAGTTGTCCAAGATCAGCAGCAGCCGCTTGTCCGCGAGGAACTCGGTGAGCCGCCGCAGGGGCGCCGCCGTGTCGTCGCGCAACGCCAGCGCCTCCGCGACGGTCACCGTGACCAGATCCGGGTCCAGGACGTCGGCCAGCTCGACCAGCCACACCCCGTCCGGGAACGCACGTGCGACCGCGACGCCGACTTGGCGGGACAGCCGGGTCTTGCCGACGCCGCCCGGACCGAGCAGGGTCAGCACGCGTGTCGTGGGCAGCAGCCGCTTCGCGGCGGCGAGTTCCTCCCGGCGCCCGACGAAGCTGGTGACCTCGGCAGGGAGGTTGCCGATGGGACGCCGCGCCATGGGTGTCAACCCTAGGTACCGCGCGGGGCGCGGAAGAGCGTTCTGGACAAATTCAACTCCGATGAACGTGCCCGCGGGCCGGGCCCGCGCGGGATCGGCGGCGGCGTTCCGGTGACGGCGGACGGATCGAACCGGCGCCGCTCACCGAGCGACGGCAGCGGCGTCCACGTCGCTCAGCTGATGGCGCATACGGTCGCGCTTGGCGCGCAGGTACCGCACGTTGTGCTCGGTCGGCCTGGTCTGCAGCGGAATCCGTCGTTCGACGGCGATGCCGTATTCGGTCAATCCCGCCTGCTTGGCCGGATTGTTGCTGAGCAAGTGGACCGACCGCACTCCCAGGTCGGCCAGGATCCGTGCCGCGGCGCCGTAGTGACGGGCGTCGACGGGCAGCCCGAGTCGTAGATTCGCGTCGACCGTGTCGGCGCCCTCGTCCTGGAGCGCGTAGGCGCGCAGCTTGTTCAGTAGTCCGACGCCGCGCCCCTCTTGTCCGCGCAGGTACACCACGACCCCGCGGCCCTCGGCGGCCACTGCCCGCAAGGCGGCGTCGAGCTGCTCGCCGCAGTCGCAGCGCAGCGAACCGAACGCGTCACCGGTGAGGCATTCCGAATGCACGCGGGTCAGTACGTCGCGCTCGCCCGGCGCACCGAACACCAACGCGAGGTGTTCGGCGTGGTCGGTCGTGTCCCGGTAGCCGATGAGCCGGAACTCGCCGAAGCGGGTGGGCAGCCTGGTCTCGACGACGCGCACGACGCCCGGCTCCAGCCTGCGGCGATGGTCGATCAGGTCGGCGATGGAAATGATCGGGATTCCGTGCACCCTGGCCATGGTCAGCAGGTCGGGGAGCCGGGCCATCGAGCCGTCGTCGCGCACCACCTCGGCGATGACCGCGGCGGGGCGCAGGCCCGCCATCCGCACCAGGTCGACCGCGGCCTCGGTGTGCCCTTGCCGACCGAGCACGCCTCGCGGGTGCGCTCGCAGGGGGAACACGTGCCCGGGGCGAGTGAAATCCCGGGGCGTGGCGCCGGGATCGGCGAGCAAGCGCATGGTGTGCGCGCGGTCGGCGGCCGATATGCCGGTGGTGATGCCCGTCGCCGCGTCGACCGAGACCGTGTACGCGGTGCCCTTCGGGTCCTGGTTGATCGCCGTCATCGGCGGCAGCTCCAGCCGGTCCAGGTCGCTGCCCGTCATGGGTACGCACAGCACGCCGCTGGTGTGCCGTACCAGGAACCCGATGTTCGCCGCGGTCGCCTGCTCCGCGGCGAGCACCAGATCGCCTTCGTTCTCGCGGTCCTCGTCGTCCACGACGAGAGCCATGCCGCCGTTCGCGATGGCCGCCACCGCGGCAGGCACCGAGTCCAGTTCACCGGTCATCGTCCGCCACCTCCATATGCCTAATAGAAATATGGCGGGGCCGGAACAGCCAGGTGGCGTCTCACTGAGTGAGGCGGTCGATATCCGTCAGCAGCTCGCGGGCGAAATCGCGCTCCGCCTCGTAGTGCCGCACGCACCAGCGCAGCACCAGTTCGGGATAGGCCCAGTCCGGATTCGCCTCGGCGCCCTGCGCGTCGGCCTCGGCGCGCCTGCGCATCTTCTCGGCGTACTCGATGTGCTCGGTGAGTATGTCGCGCATCCGGTCGGGTTCGGCGAGGTTGCCGAGCCATGCGCGCAGCATCACGCTGTGCTTGAGCACCGGCGCCTCCACCGGTGCGTGATTGACCCAGTTCGCCGCGGCCGCACGGCCTTCCGGCGTGATGGCGTACATCCGCTTGCCGCGCACGCCGTCCTCGTGCACCACCGTGCGGGAGCTGGCGTAGCCGTGCTTCTCGAGGCGTTTGAGTTCGGCGTAGATCTGGCTGAACGACGGGCTCCAATAGAAGAACTGCAGACTCCAGTCGGCCCATTTCTTGAGGTCGTAGCCGGAGAGTTCGTCGGCGTGCGAGAGCATGCCGAGTACGGCCCACGCGGTGGTCGGCAGGTCGGGCACCGCGGGTGTGACGCCATCGGTCATGGTCGGACTGTACCGCTCAGGCATATTCGGATTCGAACTATCGCCAGCGCGCCCGGCGCCCGAACAGCGTCCGTCCGGCCTCGTGGGAGATCTCGAGCAGCACCCGCGCCAGCTTGTCGAAGCTCATCGCCTCGGCCCGCCCGGACAGCGACAGGGCTGCGGGGGCGGTGCCGCGGCCCCGCAGGGGCGCTGCGACACAGGCGATTCCGTCCATCGTTTCCTCGCGGTCCACCGCCACGCCCTGGCGCAGCCGGACCTGGGCCAAGGCGCGATGCAGCGCGTCGGGCTCGGTGATGGTGTGCGCGGTCCGTCGCGGCAGCCGGGAATGGAACGCGGCTTCGGCGATGGTCGGCTCGAGTGTGGCCAGCATGGCCTTGCCGAGCGCGGTGCAGTGCGCGGGCATGCGGCCGCCGAGGCGGGTCGGCAGCGTCGCGGCCAAGCGGCCGCCCGCCTTGTCCAGGTACACCACCTCGCGCCCGTCGAGCACCGCCAGGTGTCCGACCATGCCGGTGCGCTGGCACAACTCGTGCAGCAGCGGGCTGACCGCGTCGCGGATCTCGTTGTGGTCGGCGGTGAGCCCACCCAGTTCCAAGGTTCGCATGCCGAGCCGGTATCCGCCGGACGTGTGGGCCAGCCACCGGAGCCGGATCATCTGGTCGAGGATCCGATGGACGGTCGACCGCGGCAGGCCGGTGCGTTCCACCAGGCCGAGCAGCGTCAGCGTCGGGGTGGCCGCGTCGAACGCGTCCAGGATGAGGGTCATCCGCTCGATCATCGACACCGGCACCTCGGCTTCCACCCCCTTGGCGCGGGTCCGCCGCGGGACCCGGTCGGTGCGCGGCTCACTGTCGGGCAGCAGGGTGACGGTCATTCGAACCTCCGTCGGTCACAGTCGGTCAACGTCGACCAGGCATTACGTGCTCGATCGTTTGTGTCTCCCATCACACTGACGACTTCGCCGCCGAGATGAATCGGGAGAACTACGTAGCTTCTACGGATCCGCATCTCGGTGACCGGACTCCGATCTTGACGACCCTCGGGCGAGCGCTGCTGTCATAGCTGACAGGTATATGCCTGATCGAAATAGGAGGCCCGATGGAACCGGTGCTCGAGATGGACGGATCGCCACTGGACGTGCGCGACTTCAAAGCGGTGCTGGGTCGCTTCTGCACAGGCGTCACGGTGATCACCGCGCACTCGGAGGACGGGCCGGTCGGATTCACCTGCCAGTCGTTCTCGGCGCTGTCGCTGGAGCCGCCCGCGGTCTGCTTCTGCCCCGCGCGCACGTCCACATCGTGGCCGCGCATCCGGGCCGTTGGCCGGCTCTGCGTCAACATCCTGGCCCACGACCAGCAGGAGATCTGCCGCCGTCTCGCGCGCAGCGGCACCGACAAGTTCGCGGGGGTCGAATGGGAGCCCTCGCCCAACGGCTCGCCGCGGCTGGCCGGAGCCATGGCCTGGCTCGACTGCGAGATCGAGCAGGAGGTCGACGGCGGCGACCACACCATCGTCGTCGCACGCGTCACCGCGCTGTCGGAGCATCGCGAGGCGCCTCCGCTGCTGTTCTACCGCTCCGCCTTCGGGCGGCTCGATGAGGCGTGAGCACCTCCCGGCCAGTGGGACTGCACATTTCCGGGGCGGGACGGCGAACCGAAATATCGAAGTGACAACCGTGCGCGAATCGTGGAGGAACCGATGACTACCGACACCGAGGTCCGAGTGATCGACGCGGGCGCTCCGCCCGCCCGCTACGCGCGCGGCTGGCACTGCCTGGGGCTCGCGCGGGACTTCCGGGACGGGAAACCGCACACCGTCGAGATCTTCGGCACCGAACTGGTGGTCTTCGCCGGTGCGGGCGGAGAGCTGTATGTGCTGGACGCCTATTGCAGGCACATGGGCGGGAACCTGGGGGACGGCCGGATCAAAGGCGACTCCATCGCCTGTCCTTTCCACGACTGGCGGTGGGGCGGCAATGGACGCTGCACCGGCATCCCCTACGGCCGCCGAGTTCCACCCCGGGCTCGGACCCGCTCGTGGCCGACGTTGGAGCAGAACAAGCAGCTGTTCGTGTGGAACGACCCGGAGGGCGATCCGCCCCCGGAGGAGGTCGCCATCCCGCGCATCGATGGGGCGTTCAGCGACGAGTGGACCGACTGGACCTGGAACACGATGACGATCGACGGCGCGAATTGCCGCGAGGTCATCGACAACGTAGTCGACATGGCGCACTTCTTCTACGTGCACTTCGGGTTCCCGACCTACTTCAAGAACGTCTTCGAGGGGCACATCGCCAGCCAGTACATGACCTCGGTGTCGCGCGAGGACATGATGGGGGAGACCGCGAAGGCGTTGGGGGGCAAGAACGTCTTGCACTCCGAAGCCTCTTACTACGGCCCGTCCTACATGATCGATCACCTGCGCAGCGAGAGCGCGGGCCTGACGGTCGAGGGCATCCTCATCAACTGCCACTACCCGGTGTCACCCACGAAATTCGTGCTGCAGTACGGCGCGATCGTGAAGAAGCCACACGGCGTGCCCGCGCAGCAGGCCGAGGAGATCGCGGCGAAGTTCGCCGGTGGCCTGGGCCGCGGCTTCGAACAGGATGCCGCGATCTGGCAGCGCAAGACCCGCATCGACAATCCGCTGCTGTGCGAGGAGGACGGACCCGTCTACCAGCTGCGCCGCTGGTACGAGCAGTTCTACACCGACGTGGCCGACATCGATCCGAAGATGACCGACCGCTTCGAGTTCGAAGTGGACACCACCAGGGCGGTCACGGCGTGGGAGGCGGAGGTCGCCGAGAATCTCGCCGAGCAGCGCGCCGCCGCCGGAGCCTGAGCGGAGCCGCGATGGAACGGGTTACCTGCCGTATCTGCGCGACGTGTGTGCTCGTCGAGAAGTTCAGTCCGCAGCACACCAGCGTGCAGTGGAGCGCGGGCGCGGTGGCGGCGTGCGCCGAGTTCGCCGGCGCGGACCGTGCGCGGGTACGGACCTGCCTCGCACTGCGCGACAGCATCGATGCCGCCGTCGCCGGCGGTCTCATCGACGTCAGCACCCGGGACGGGGACGTGCCGTGACAGCCGTGGAGGACCGAAGAGGAGACGCAGCAGTGGATCGAGCCCGAGCGGCCGTGGCGCCGGGGACCCGGGCCGAGGTTCCCGACGACACCGAGAGTCGCCCCGGTGCATTCCTCACCTTGCGCGTGGCACGGGTGATCCGGGAGACCCACGACGCGGTATCGCTGGAGCTGAGTCCGACCGCGGAGCAGCCGAATGCGATCGACTACCGGCCGGGCCAGTTCCTGACCCTGCGGATTCCGAGCGAGCTGACCGGCTCGGTGAGCCGCTGCTACTCGTTGTCGAGCGCGCCGCACGAAGCGGGGCCCCTGAAGGTCACCGTCAAGCGAACACCCGACGGCTACGCGTCGAATTGGTTGTGCGACAACGCGGTTGCCGGCATGGACTTCGACGCGTTACCGCCCGCGGGTGTCTTCACCCCGGCGTCGCTGGACGAGGACGTGCTGTTGTTCGCGGCGGGCAGCGGGATCACCCCGGTGCTGTCGATCCTGAAATCGGTGCTGGCGGACGGAGCCGGGCACTGCGCGCTGATCTACGCCAACCGCGACGAGCGCTCGGTGATCTTCGCCGACGAACTCGCCGACCTGTCCGCCCGGTATCCCGGCCGCCTGGTCGTGGTGCACTGGCTGGAGAGCGTGCAAGGGCTGCCGTCGCGGCCGCAGCTCGCGGCGCTGGGGGAACCATGGCGCGAGCGCGAGGCGTTCGTGTGCGGACCCGGCCCGTTCATGGACGCCGTCTCCGCCGCATTGATCGGGTCGGGCGCCGAGCGCAAGCGCGTGCACGTCGAGAAGTTCGTGTCGCTGAACGGCAATCCGTTCGAGACCGCCACGCCCGATGTCGTCGACTCCATCGACTCCGGTGACCACGCGGCGGTCGAGGTGGAACTCGACGGCGAGACGCGCGCACTTCCGTGGCCTCGCGATCAGGTCCTGCTCGACGTCCTGTTGGCCAACGGGTTGGAAGCGCCCTATTCCTGCCGCGAGGGCGCGTGCAGCGCCTGCACCTGCCGGATCGTCTCCGGTCAGGTGGCGATGCGGCACAACGAAATTCTCGACGAGGCCGATCTGGCCGAGGGATACGTGCTGGCCTGCCAGGCGGTCCCGGTCACCGACACGGTGCAAGTCACCTATTCCTGAGGAGTACGACGAATCAATGGCTGACATCGCCTCGCTCGGCTACGTCCGAGTCGCCATCGCCGATGTGGCGGCCTGGCGCGCCTTCGCCTTCGCCGTGATGGGTTTCGCGCAGGCCACCGGGCCGAATCCGGACAGTCTCTACCTGCGGATGGACGAGCATGCCTATCGCTTGGAACTCGTTCCGGCGCAACAGGACCGGGTGCTCGCTGTCGGCTGGGAGGTGCGCGACTACCGCGCGCTCGCCCGGGTGCGGCAGGCGCTGGAGCAGGCGGGCGTTGCGGTCACGCCGCTCGCTCAGGAGCAGGTCGACGCACTACGCGTCGAGGAAGCCTGCACCTTCACCGACCCCGCGGGGTTCACCGTCGAGGTCTTCCACGGCCCGGTGCTCGACCACAGCCCGGTCGTCACCGCCCACGGAAACCGTTTCGTCACGGCGGGTTCGGGACTCGGCCACGTCGTGCTACCGGTGCCCGATCTCGAAGAGGCGAACCGTTTCTACTGCGAGATACTCGGATTCCTGCCGCGCGGCTCCTTCCGGGTGCCCACCCCACCCGGGGTGGGACCGGTGCGCGTGCGGTTCCTCGGTGTCAACCAGCGTCACCACAGCCTCGCCCTGATCCCCGGCACCCGTCCCGACGGCCCTGGCCTGGTGCACATCATGGTCGAGGTCGACGAGCTCGACGCCGTCGGCCGGGCGCTCGACCGCGTCATGCGGGCGGGTCTCCCGTTGTCGTCGACCCTCGGCAGGCACACCAACGACAAGATGATCTCCTTCTACGTCCGCACGCCCGGCGGCTGGGATCTCGAATACGGCACCGAAGGTCTGCTGGTCGACGAGTCCACCTACAGCGCGGAGGAGATCACCGCCGACAGCTATTGGGGCCACGAATGGTCACGTGGCTGATCCGGTGGCCCGGATCGTCAGCCGCGCCTCGAGATCGAGCAGTTCGGCGCGGCGCAATTTCCCGGCGTCGTCGCGCAGCGGGGTGTCGGTGAACCGGTAGGTGCGCGGGCACTTGTAGCGGACCAGTCGCGACTCGACGTGACCGCGAAGCCGCGCCTCGTCGAGCGGGGCGTCGGTCTCGACCACGGCGTGAACGCGCCTGCCGAGGTCGTCGTCCGGCAGCCCGACGACCGCGCACCCGCGCACGCCGGGATACTCGGTGATCACGGCCTCCACCTCGGCGGGGAAGACGTTGGCGCCCCCGGTGACGATCAGGTCGGTGCGGCGGTCGCTGAGATAGAGGAATCCCTCGTCGTCCACGTGGCCCAGATCGCCGAGAGAATCCCAGCCCGGCCAGCCGGCGCGGGTGCGCGGTTCGGCGCCCACGTAGCGATAGCTGGGTCCGTCGCCCTCGGCCGGGCGCATGAAGATCTCGCCGACCACGCCGGGCGGGCACGGGCGTCCGTCGGCATCCAGGACGACGAACTCGCCGAAGACGGCGCGGCCGACCGAGCCGGGGTGGGTCAGCCAGTCCCGGCCGTCGATCAGCGTCATCATCTGATTCTCGGTGCCGCCGTACATTTCGTAGATCTTCTCGGCGCCGAGCAGCTCGATCCAGGCCCGCTTGAGCCACGGCGGGCAGGGCGCAGCCATGTGCCAGAGCCGCCGGACGGAGCCGAGGTCGTAATCCGTCGGCCGATCACGCACCTCGGTGAGCATGCGCGACATCATGGTCGGCACCACGGTCAGCCAGCTGACCCGGTGACGAGCGATCGCCCGCAACGCCGTGCGCGCCTCGAATTTCGGCAACACGACCAGGTGCTGGCCCGCCAGGAGACCGAAGAACGAGGTATTGAACGGCGCGTTGTGATACAGCGGGCCGCTGACGAGCTGGACATCGTCGGGTCGCTGACCGAGCACCGCGTTGAGCGGCGCGACGTCGAGCAGACCCGCCTGGCCGGACACGATCAGCTTCGGACGTCCGGTCGTCCCGCCGGAAGTCGGCGCCTTCCACGCGGGCGCGACCGGATAGTGGTCGAACGGCGCGTCGGAGAACTCTGCCGACAGCTCGTCCTCGTCCGGCGCCGTGGGTAGACCGGGTTCGGCGGCGCCGACCACCAGCCGCGGCCGCGCGAGCCGGAGCACGGCCGATCGCTCCGGTGCGGGAAGCCGCGGCGAGATGAGTTGCGGCACCGCGCCCAGCTTCCAGACCGCGAAGACCGTCGCGAAGTAGGACGGTTTGTTGGCCAAGGCGACGGTCACGTAATCGCCTCGGCGGACACCGAGTTCGGCGAAGTGCCTGGCTCGGCGATTGGCGGCCGACTCGAGGTCCCGCCGCGACCAAGTGTCGCCTTCGAACGTGATGGCCGCGGCGTGCGGGTCGGCGGCGGCCAGGTCGGTGAGGATCTGCCCGAGCGGCCGGGCGAGTGGCTCAGGCACGGCGGGCGAACCTCGCGAGGAAGTCCGGGTCCACGATGTCGCCGTGGACCTGGACGTTGTGGCTGTGCGCGAGCTGATGCAGCGCGAAGGCCGTCTGCTGCGCCGTCGCGCGGCCCTGCGCGTCCTGTGCGGCGTTGACCGACCGCTTGGCCAGTTTCAGCGCGAACAGCGGCATGGCGGCGATCGTCGCGGCCAGCCGCATGGTGTGCTCGGTCAGTTCCGCTCGCGGGACGACCCGGTTGACCATGCCGATGCGTTCGGCGTCGGCCGCGCCGAGAGTCCCGGCGGTGAACAGCAGCTCTTTCGCCTTGCGTATGCCGAATTCCCACGGGTGGTTGAAGAACTCCACCGCGTTGGCGCCCATCGCGACGACGTTGTCGACGAACTCGGCGTCCTCGGACGCCACGATCAGATCACACGGCCAGACCAGCATCAGCCCGCCCGCGATGACCTTGCCGTGCACCTCCGCGATGGTCGGTTTGGGGATGTTGCGCCATCGCTCGCTGAACCCGGCGTAGATCTCCTCCTCGCGGGCCATGAGTCCCTCGGCGCCCGGGCTGCCGAACCCGGCCCAGGTGCCGACCGGCGTGCGCAGACCCATGTTGGCGCGCCAGTCGTGTTCGCGCAGATCGTGTCCCGAGGAGAAGTGCGGGCCTTCGGCCGCCAGCACGATCACGTGGATGCTCTCGTCGCGGGCGGCTCGGTCGAACGCGTCGTTGAGGGCGTAGAGCAGCTCGGTGTTCTGTGCGTTGCGTGCGTCGGGACGGTTCAGGACGATCCGGGCGATCCTCGGCGTGCTGTCGTCGTAGCGGACCAGATCGCTCATCGCACACCCGCCCACAGCAGTCGCTCCGCGACATCGGGATCGTTCGCCACGGTGACGGTGTCGGCGATCAGGCCGGTGGTCCGCCGCTGCGGCTCGTACCGCGCCCAGCCCGGATCGACGTCGAGCACGAAAGCCCGATACATGCCGTGCAGGTTGTCGGCGACGGCGTCGGGGGCGTGCGCGCCGACCAGGGTGTGATTCTCCGGGCGGGTGTGCGTTTTGAAGACGAATGGCAGGTCCACCGCGTGCGCGGCGCCGAGCCGCCCGCCGAGGCGCGGTGAGCGCCAGTCGAATCGGAAGGCCCACGCCGCGCCGCCCGCGTCGGTCTGCGCCTCGGCCAGGCGAATCGCCGGGATGCGGAAGAACCAGTCCGTGACGACCGCCGACAGCAGATCGCCCGCCGAGGCATCCGGCCGGGACACGCGATAGCGGGGGAGCGCGACGGCGGGGACCAGTCCGTATGCCTCGGCTCCGGCGGCCAGCGTCGGCTCATCGATCTGATCGATGGCGCCGGAAGCGACCAGGATGAGCCGGGCGTCCTCGGCATTGCTCCCGGCCAGGATCGCCACATCGGTGTTCGCGCCGGAGGCGACTACCGCCAGCGGATCGTCGACGACGATCGAACCGTCCACCACGGGCGCGAACGGCAAGGTGGTCAGCGCCAATCGTCCCCATTTCGCCGGATCCGCGGCGGTTTGCACTTCGTGCAGCACCGCCCTGACGTGCGTGGACAATTCGTCGATCGGCACGTCCGCGAAGGCGTCGAGCGAGGGCTCGATGCCGATGTGCGCGGCCACGTTGTCGATCAGCAGGCGCGCCTCGTCCGGGGTGACGGTGTTGGCCGCCGCTCCGGAGTGCGCGATCAGACCGCGGAACAGGCCCCGAGCGCGCGGCACGGCGAGCAGAGTGGTGGCGAGCATGGCGCCCGCGGACTGTCCCGCGATGGTCACCCGTGCCGGGTCGCCGCCGAAGGCCGCGATGTTGTCGCGCACCCACTCCAGCGCCGCCACCACGTCCAGGATGCCGAGATTGACTGTGTCCGCGCCGAAATGCAGCCACCCTTCGCCGCCGAGGCGATAGTTGACGGCCACCACGACCACTCCGCTCGCCGCGAACGCCGTGCCGTCGTAGGTCGGCAGGGCGTTGGAGCCATTGGTGAACGCCCCGCCATGGATCCACACCAGGACCGGGCGCGCACCCTCGGTCGAGGAGGTCCAGACGTTGAGGTTGAGCACGTCGTCGCCCGGGATCGACACTTCGGGAACGAGCCCGTCGTAAGCGGGCACGTACGGCGCGCGTGCCGCGGTCGGGCCCGGATCGGTCGCGTCCCGGACCGTGGCCCACGCTTGCGGCGGCGCCGGTGGAAGGAACCGATGCTTCCCCACCGGGGCGGCGGCGAAAGGGATACCGAGGAATTCGTGCACCGGCCCACGGGTGCGTCCGCGCACCGGTCCGTATCGGGTTCGGATGGTTTGCAACATATCTGACATCTGTTTCATCCTTGTTCGGGATTCAGCACATGTTGCAATCAAGCCCTACGGGATCTCGCTGGTCAAGAGCATCGTCGTGGCCAATTAGTAACACATGTGCAACATAGTGACTATTTGTTGCATCACCGGTACGCTGGCCCGCATGGCATCTCGAACGCCTCTGCAGCGGGCGCTGGGGGACGTCGCGCAGCGGCGGCCCGAACCGATGGACGCTTTCCGTCTGGCGAAGCGGAAGTTCCTGCGCGGCGAGCGAATCGACGTCGGCCAGCTCGCGACCGAACTCGCCGTCAGCCGGGTGACGCTGTACCGCTGGGTCGGCAGCCGCGACCAGTTGTTGATGGAGGTCATCTGGTCGCTCACCGAGGCGACACTGCGCGACGAGTGGGAGCGGATACGAGACGAGCCGGGCGCTCGGGTGCCCGCGCTGCTCGCCGCCTATCTGCGAGCGGTACTGGCGCAACCGGGAGCGCGGAAGTTCGTGTTGGAGGAGAACGAGCGTGCCATGAAGCTGCTCACCTTGGCGGGCAACGGGTTCCAGCCGCGCCTTGTGAAAGCCGTGGCCCGGTATCTCGCGCGGGATCTCGAGGACGAGCGCATCGCCACGACGCTGACCCTCGACGAGCTGGCCTACGCCAGCGTCCGGATCGCCGAGTCGTTCCACTACCTGCCGACGATCGCCGGGGCGCCCCCCGACCCGGACGGGGCGGAACGGGTCTTGAGCTCCCTGCTGCACAAAGGGCCGGGGTGACCAGCTGGCTCGCGCTCGATCACCTCCCTGTGCATAGACTGTCGGATCGAGGAGGAAGGACGCTGATGAAGCGAAAGCTGAACTGCCCCTGCGGAGAACTGATCGTCGGAGCCGACGAGGATGATCTCGTGGCGAAGACGCAAGCCCATCTGGCCGAGAAGCATCCCGGCCACGACTACTCACGCGACGAGATCCTGTTCATCGCGTACTGACGAACAGCTGCGTGGAGGCCGCCGAGCAACCGCGGCGTATCACGGGCGGGGGCGCAAGCCTTCGATCATGTGTGTGGTCGTCTCGTCCACCAATTCGTCGGCGGTCTCGGCGGCGATCACGCCCGAGCCGACGAAGGTGGCCAGGCCTTGTAGCGCGGCGACCGCGGACAGCGCGATCCGGCGCGGGTCGCCGTCGATCACTTCCCCCCGCTTCTGCGCTTCGGTGATGAGCGCGACCGGCGTCGCGAACGCCGCGTCCACGGCCCGGGACATCGCATCGCCCGCGGCGGGGCTGTGCCTGCGCGCGAACATCAACGCGACGAGCGCCGAGTTCTCGGTCGCGAAATGGAGATAGGTGCGGGCCAGGGCGCGGATGTGCCCATCGGCCGAGTGAGCGGCCGCGGTCTGTGCCAAGGCGGCGGCGAGGCGCTGGAAGCCGGACACCGCGATGGCATCCAGTAACGCCTGCTTGTCCTTGAAATGCCGGGTCGGAGCGGCGTGACTGACTCCGACGTCACGCGCCAGTCGGCGTAGCGACAACCCGTCGACGCCGGACTCGCGCAGCGTGGCCTCGGCCCGCTGCAACAGCTCGGCGCGCAGGTCGCCGTGGTGATAAGACCGGCTTCGAGTGATCGGCATGGTGTAGGCAGGATAACAAAATGTAGTCATTGCCTACTTTGTAGGCGGTGACTACATTGACTCGCATGACGGTTCGGACCTTCACCGCCCCGATCGCAGTGCTGACGGTCTTCGCGGCGCTGCTCGCCACCATGTATCTCGGCTACGCCAGCAATACCGAGAAGCACCTGCACGACTTCCCGGTGGCCCTGGTGAATCAGGACGTCGGCGACACGCTCGACGGCAAACCCGCCAATTTCGGCGCCCAGGTCAGCGACGCGCTGGTCGCGGGCATCCCGGCGGAGAAAATCGACCTGCGCGTCCTCGGCATCGCCGAAGCGCGCAAACAATTGCAGAACGGTGAGGTCTGCGGCGCGATCGTGATCCCGTCCGACTTCACCAAGCGGCTCGCCATCCTCGGCGCCGCCGCCGTGGTGCCCGGTGCGGTCGAGCGCCCGGTGATCACCATCCACACCAACCCGCGAATCGGCCCCTACACCACCGGCATCATGCAGCGCATCGCCGACCGCGCGTTGCGTCAGGTGGACGAGACCGTCGGCAAGAGCCTGACCGATCAGGTGAACGCCGCCCTCGCCACCGGGCCCGGCGCGCCGGTCGAGCCCAGCGGGGCCGCCCGGCTGATGCTCACCGATCCCGTGCAGATCGTCACCGCGCCCTACCGCCCGATGGACGACGGCGCCGGGCAGGGCCTCGTCGCGTTCTTCTACACCTTGATCCTGCTGCTGGCGGGCTTCACCGGCGCCATGATCATCCACACGCTCGTCGACTCGGTGCTCGGTTTCACGCCCACCGAATACGGCCCGTGGTTCGTGCACCCGCCGTCCACCGGCATCTCCCGGTTCCGCACGCTGCTGATGAAATGGGCGGTCATCGTCACCGCGGCTCCGGTTCTGTCGGGGATATTCCTCGCGGTCGCCTCGGCATTGAATGTCCCACTGGGCAGCCCGCTGCTGTTGTGGCTCTACGGAACACTGGCCATCGTCGCGGTCGGAGTGACCGCGCTCGCCGTGCTCGCCACCTTCGGCACCGCGGGGCTGCTGGTCAATCTGATCCTGTTCGTCGTCCTGGGCCTGCCCTCGTCGGCCGCCACGGTCCCCTTGGAGGCGACGCCCGCCTACATCGCGAACCTGGCCGCCTTCGAACCGATGCACCAGATCTACCTCGCCGTTCGCGCCATCCTGTTCTTCGACGCCCACGCCGAAGCCGGTTTCGGCCAGGGCTTGTGGATGACAGTGCTCGGCCTCGGGATCGGCCTGCTGCTCGGTGTGACCGCGACCTACGCCTATGACCGCCGCGGCCTGCACCGGGCTTCGGCTCCGACCGAGAACGCACCGGTCATCGCGGTACCCGCCGTAGCTCGATGAAAGCGCGCCGCGCGGTGGTCAGCGTGGGCTACCGCGCAGGCCGGTGAGCCGGAGGCGGTCGTCCGTCAGTGGTCACCGGCCGCCAGCAGCGCGTCCAGCTTCTCCGGGTCGACGCCGAAACCGCATTGCTCCGCCTGATCCGGCACAACGCGGAAGTTCCCGGATTGGTCGAGCTCTACGCGCGCTTCTCCGCCGAGGCGACCCGCCCCGAGCACCCGGCCCACGAGTACTTCCGCGACCGCTACCGCACTGCCCGGGACGCTCTCACCCGCGCCGTCGCCGACCTCCGCGAATCCGGCCGCGTACCGGCCGATCTGGATGCCGACCGCTTCGCCGTCCTCGCCATGGCAGTCCTCGACGGCCTGCAGACGCAGTGGTTGTACGACCCGGCCGTGGACATGGCCGATCACGTGGCGTACCTGTGGGAACTGATCGAGCGCTCCGGGACGTCGTAGTATCGAGCTTGGTAGTCCGCCCCGGCCGTCCATCGTCGAGCCGGGCGGCAGCCACGGGGAGTGCAAGATGAGCGCACGCGAGGGCCTCCGCCCGCGACGGTTGCATCGCAGCACCCGGGTGCTGGTGATCGCCGCCACGGTGTTCGTCGTGTCGCTGTTGGTGGTGCCTCGGCTGATCCGAGGCTATGTCAGCTGGCTGTGGTTCGGCGAAGTCGGCTTCCGTGGTGTCTGGCTGACCGTGCTGTTCACCCGGCTCTCGCTGTTCATCGCGGTCGCGCTGATCATCGGTGGCGTCCTTTTCGCGGTGCTGTGGCTCGCGTTCAGGTTCCGCCCGCTCTTCGTTCCCGAGTCCGAAGAGGAGAACAGTCTTCGGCCGTATCGGGCGGCGGTGCTCCGGCATCCGGTGCGGTTCGGTCTCGGCATCGCGACCACGCTGGGGCTCGTCTGCGGCCTTGCCGCGGAGTCGAACTGGATGACCGTCCAGCTGTTCGTCCACGGCGGGTCCTTCGGCGTGTCCGACCCGCAATTCGGGCACGATATCGGGTTCTTCGTCTTCGACCTGCCTTTCTATCGATTCGTACTCAACTGGCTGTTCATCGCCGTGGTCCTCGCCTTTGTCGCGAGCCTCGCCGCGCACTACCTGCTCGGTGGCCTGCGGCTGTCCAGAAAGACGGGCGGCCTGACGCACGCGGCCCGCGTGCAGCTCGCGATACTCGCCGGCTCGTTCATCCTCCTGAAGGCTGCCGCCTATTGGCTCGACCGGTACGCACTGCTGTCCAGCCGCAGCAAGGAACCAACTTTCGCAGGCCCCGGCTACACCGACATCAACGCGGTGCTTCCCGCTCGCCTCATTCTCTTCGCGATCGCCGTGATCTGCGCCGTGGCGGTCTTCGCCGCCATCGTCGTGCGGGACCTGCGAATCCCGGCGATGGCCGCGGCGCTTCTGCTGCTGTCGTCGATCCTCGTCGGAGCCCTCTGGCCATTGGCCGTCGAGCAGTTCTCCGTCCGCCCGAACGCCGCCGACATGGAGCGCGTCTACATCCAACGCAACATCGCGGCCACCCGGCAGGCGTACGGGATCGGCAGCGACCGGGTCGAGTACCAGCCCTATCCCGGCGTCGGCACCAGGTCGCCACCCGAGGTCCCCGCGGACATCACCACGATCGGTGACGTCCGCCTGCTGGACCCGAACGTGCTCTCCCGGACGTTCACCCAGCAACAACAACTGAAGAATTTCTACAGCTTCCCACCGCATCTGGACCTGGATCGCTACCAGGTCGGTGGGCAACTGCGCGACTACGTGGTCGCGGCGCGCGAGCTGACCCCGACCGCGCTGAGCGGCAACCAGCGCCATTGGGTCAATCGGCACACCGTCTACACGCACGGCAACGGGTTCGTCGCCGCACCGGCCAACCGGGTGAACGCGGCGGTCCGCGAGGCCGCGGGCGATGCCGCGAGCAGCAACAGCGGATATCCGATCTACGCGGTCGGTGACATCGCGTCCCAAGCCTCCGGGCACCAGGTGATCCGAGTGGATCAGCCGCGCGTCTACTTCGGCGAAGTGATCGCCCACGCGAGCCCGGACTACGCCATCGTGGGCGGCGGCACCGAGCCCCGCGAGTACGACACCGACACCACCACCTACACCTACGCCGGCGCGGGCGGCGTCCCGATCGCCAACTGGGTCAACCGCCTCGCCTTCGCGGTGACCTACACCGAGCGCAATATCGTCTTCTCGAAGGCGATCGGCCCCGGCTCGAAGATCATCTTCAACCGTGATCCCCGCCATCGTGTCGAACTCGTCGCACCGTGGTTGACCACCGACAACGACCCCTACCCGGCGGTCGTGAACGGCCGGATAGTCTGGATCGTCGACGCGTACACCTCGATCGACGGATACCCCTACGCCAAGCGCAGTTCGCTCGAAGCCCTCGAGCCGGGCGACGAGACCCAGCGGGAGTCGCCGCGAGAGATCTCCTACGTGCGCAACTCCATCAAGGCGACCGTCGACGCATACGACGGCACGGTCACCCTCTACCAGGTCGACCGGCAGGATCCGGTGCTGGCGGCCTGGATGAAGGTCTTCCCCGGCACGGTCCGACCGGAGGAGTCGATCAGCCCGGAGCTACGGGCGCACTTCCGGTATCCCGAAGACCTGTTCACGATCCAGCGCGAGATGCTCGCCAAATACCACGTCGACGAACCGCGTGAATTCTTCACCACCAACGCGTTCTGGTCGGTGCCCAGCGACCCCACCGTGGAGTCCAATCCGCATCAGCCCCCGTTCTACGTCCTGGTCGGCGACCAGGCCGGCGCGCAACCGTCGTTCCGGCTGGCCAGCGCGATGGTCGGCTACAACCGGGAATTCCTCTCCGCCTACGTCTCCGCCCGCTCCGACCCGGAGGGCTACGGCAAGATCACCGTCTCGCAGTTGCCCACCGACACCCTCACTCAGGGTCCGCAACAGATCCAGAACTCGATGATCTCCGACACCAGAGTCGCCTCCGAGCGAACCCTGCTCGAGCGCTCGAACCGGATTCAGTACGGCAATCTGCTCACCCTGCCGATCGCCGACGGCGGCGTGCTCTACGCCGAGCCGCTGTTCACCGAACGGATCTCGACGGCACAGAACGCGTCGACGTTCCCGCAATTGGCGCGAGTGCTGGTCAGTTACCGCGATCCCGGCACCGGCGGTGTCCTGGTCGGCTACGCGCCGACCCTCGCGGAGGCGCTGGAGCAAGTGTTCGGTCCGGCCACCGGCAGACTCGCCACGCCGCCCGGCGGCGGACCCGGTGCCCCACTGCCGCCGGGGCAACAGCCCGCTGCGCCACCGGTCGCGCCACCGCAGGCGCAGCCCCCGCCGGTGGATCAGGCGAAGATCGCCGAACTCAACGCGCAGATCGACCAGATCCGGGCCGCACTGGAACGTCTACAGAAACAGTTGGGCGAACTCGAACGCAACGGCCGCTGACGCTCACGTCGTCGGCCGCCCATTACCAGTCCGATTCCGCTGCTGCCACGTCACTTTCGCGGAGCGGGCTGCGTTGCGAGTCCGGCAGGTGAACCAGAATCAGGCCGACGCCCGCGATGAGGAAGTTCTGCAACGCGGCCGACGAGGCGTTCACGTCGTGGTTGGCCCACATGCGGAACCATTCGCCGCCGATGGTCAGGAACCCGCCCAAGAACAGCAGCACCGCCATGGTCCAGCCCAGGCTCGACAGTTTCACGGCCGCGTCCAGACCTGCTCGCAGCCTGCGCGGCCGTCCGGTCAGCACCCTGACCCATACGGCTCCCGCCGTGAGGAGCACGAAGGCGATCAGGAATTCCCAGATCACCACGAGGATGTAGGCGATGAGCGCGACATTGCCATTGGTGATCGCGCGCCAGTCCGTACCCGGATTGTGGATCGTCGCTTTCATCGACAGCACAGCGGCCACGCCGTTGCGATTGGTGTCGGTGTCGACGCAATTGGTGAACGCGACGAACAGATAGTAGAAGCCGGTGATGGTGGCCAGCGTCGCCACCGCCATCCGGCGACTGCCCACCACATCGAGAACCTTCGTGCCGCTGCGCGTCATCTGCCTACCTCGGGTCGACCGGCCGGGAGCTCCAAGCGTCGACGATCATATCGGTGCCCGATCACGCATTCTCCCCACGGCGGGGAGCCCGGCACGGCCGGAATTGAGTCGAAATGTTCTCTCCCGCATGAGGTTTCCGTCCGGTATCGCCCAGAGTGTGCGCGCGGCGTCCGGCTGGATGCCCGGCGGCAGCGGGCGGAGGACGTCGTGAAACGCGACGTCTGCGCCACCCCGGGTGTGGTGGCGCAGACGTCGACTGTGCGCTCCGAAGGCTCGGCGGAAGCGCCGAACCCACCGGCTTCTACTGGGCGGTGGTCTGCCGCTTCGGCAGCTTCCACCCCGGCCGGGGGAAGTGGCAGGTGTAACCGTCCGGGTAACGCAGCAGGTAGTCCTGATGCTCCGGCTTGGCCTCCCAGAACTCACTCGCCGGGGTCACCTCGGTGACCACCTTGCCGGGCCACAGACCGGAGGCGTCCACGTCGGCGATGGTGTCCTGGGCGACGCGCCTCTGGTCGTCGTCCAGATAGAAGATCGCCGAGCGATAGCTGCTTCCGATGTCGTTGCCCTGGCGGTCCTTCGTCGTCGGATCGTGGATCTGGAAGAAGAACTCCAGCAGTTGCCGGAACTCCGTCCGGGCGGGGTCGTAGACGATCTCGATCGCCTCGGCATGGCCAGGGTGGTTCCGGTAGGTGGGATGGTCGTTGCGTCCACCGGTGTAGCCGACGCGTGTCGAAACCACCCCCGGCTGCTTGCGGATCAAGTCCTGCATGCCCCAGAAGCATCCACCGGCCAGAATCGCCTTGCGCGTGTCGGTCACGCCTCCTCCTTCGCGAAGAGAGTCCTGTACTGCCCATAGCCTTCCGCCTCGAGGTCGTCGAGGTGGATGAACCGCAGCGCAGTCGAATTGATGCAGTACCGCAAGCCGCCCGCCGCGCGGGGGCCGTCGGTGAACACGTGCCCGAGATGGCTGTCGCCGTGTGCCGAGCGCACCTCGGTGCGGACCATCAGATGGCTGAAGTCCCGCTTCCGCACCACGTTCCCGGCTTCGATCGGCTTGGTGAAACTCGGCCATCCACTTCCGCTGTCGAACTTGTCGACCGAGGCGAACAACGGCTCACCGGACACCACATCCACGTAGATGCCCGGCTCGTGGTTGTCCCAGTACTCGCCCGTGAACGCCCGCTCCGTGCCGTTCTCCTGAGTGACGTGGTACTGCTCAGGCGTCAAGGCGGCGACCGCCGCGGGATTCCGGTTGTACTCCCGTGCCACATGACCTCCTCATATCGGCCCCTGGTACAACCAGTGCACCGGCGTGGAAAATCCCGAGCGAGCCGGGCGTCACACGCCGGTCCGGGCAACCGTGCCCACGGCGCCCGCCCGTCACCGACGGCGTCGGTGGTCCCGCTATACCGTGGAACTCGCGGTGGCTTCCGGGGCGGGAGGAGCAACGCTCGGGGGCGCCTTTCTCCGGGGCACGGTGAATACGGCGATCAGGCAGAGAACCGCGACAACGAAGCACGCGAGGGTGTACCACAGATTCCCGATCGGGTCTCCTTCGCTGGTCACACCGTCGACGGCGGCGAAGAAATCGGGCAACGCGGTCGCCCAGAGCAATGCCATCACTCCCAGGTACACCACGCCGTAAATGCGGACGAAGTCGTTCGTATAGGGCGCCGCGTCCGAGTCGCCGCGCCGCAGCCGGAGCCACTGGCGGCTCAGGATCACCACGGCGGCAATGGAGAGGACGATCAGTTCGGCGGCGTAGAGCACGCCACGCACCGTGGTGCTACCCATGCCGAAGACGGTCGCGGGGATGGGCAGCACCGCTGTGCCCAACGACGCGAGGATGCCGATGACGATCGTGCGCCCGACCAGCTGCTCTCCGGAGAAGATCCGGCCCTGATCGACGTGGCGGCCGACGAACGATTGGACGCAGAAGGCGAGCGACATCGGCCACAGGGCGGCGAAGACGACCACGCTCGGAAGCGGTACCGAATCGAACATCGGTTGATTGATCGGGTTGTCGACCGACCATTCCCACCAGCGCAGCTGCGGGCCGAGATGATCGAAGATCTCATAGAAGGCGTGGTGGACGAAGCCCACGCACACCGATCCGGCGAGCACCCCGTAGCGCCGGAAGATCCCGAGAATCCTGACCAATTCGAACGCGAGGGTGGCCATGAACGGGTAGATCGCGATGATGTAGAGCGGTAATCGGCCCCAGAGGAATTCCACGGTGAACAGGTTGTGCGCGAACATCGTGTCCACGTGCGCGTCGATGCCGAACGCCGCGGGGAAGTACAGCGGCGGCTCGATGATGAACAGATACGCGGTCGCCCCGAACCAGAGCACCAAGTTGGTGGGATCACCGTGGCGGCGCAACCGCACGATCGCGTAGATCAGGGCCAGGACCGCGCCCAGGACGATCGTGAATTCGAGGACGGGCAGGGTCCAGTTCTCCAACGCGAAAGGGTTCCGCACCTCGACCGGCCCGCCGGCCTCCTCGCAAGAGAAGCCGAGCATGGTCGCGAGACGGTCGAAGGTGGGTGCGCAATGATCAGCCATCGGCCCGGCTCCTAGCGTGCGACCGTGTCGGCGGTGTACCAGTGCGAGACGTCGTAGCCGGCGTCATAGCGTTCGAACCACACGCCGGCCAGTTCGGGTAGTTTCTCGTGGTCCGGATTGTGCTTCGGCAATTGACTGCGGATGATGCCCGCCAGTGCGACGAGTTGTTCACCGAGCGGCAGGTGGTCGAACGCACGCGGCATCGGGCCGTTGTCCTCGGCCCGCAGGAACGGCAACCACGTGCGCAGCTTCTGCCTCCGCCGGTAATTCGCGAACATCGACAGCGCGTCGACCTGTCGCTCCTCCAGCGGGACATGCTTGTTGAAGCCCGCGCAGGCCAACCGGATCACCTTCATCACGTGACGGAAGATCGACGGCGCCATGCGCATCCGATACACATCGCTCCCGACGACGGAATCGAAGATGATCAGTGCGGAACTACGATGTTCGACCTCTTCGACGAAGTGCCAGATGAACAGCGACGCCACCCGGTCGTCGCCCGGCTGGAACAAGGTCGAGTCGTTGTCGAGCATCAGTTTGAACACCGGAGTGAACGTCGCTTCGAGATCGGCGGTGTAGGCGAGCCGGTATTCGACCGAAGTGTTCACGGTGAGGCGGTCGAATTCCGCGATCACTTCGTTGAGTGTCTCCTGCAGTCCCGGGTAGCGCCGGATCAAGGCATTGGCGTGCTGGCGGTGGGCGGTGGAGTGCTGCCCCTCCTGGCGCACGAACGCGTCGGCTTCCTCGGCGACCGCGGGATCGGTGATCAGGGGCATGGCCTCGCGGATCATGTTGACGATCATCTTCTCGAAGCCGATCGCCAGGAAGGACACCGCATTGGCCATGGACGAGAAGGCCGGATTCTCCTCGTTCCACAAGAAGGGCACGTCGTAGTCCGCGAATGCGAAGCGCATCTTCCGCACTTGAAGATCGGTCACTGGGCTATACCTCGACTTTCCGAAAACGAACCGGTCCGGCGGCACCACCCGATGCGCCGAGCCGCGTTACAGTTATCATACATACGGCTGTCCAAGTGTATGATCAGAATTGCGTCAGAACCGGGACCACGCCACCCTTGTGATACGGTCGAACCCTTGATCCGGAGGGTCGGCAGGCTTTCCATCAGGGGGTTCGCAAGCGACGGGTTTCGAGTCGAGGAAGCGGGCAGTGGCAGGAAGGCGCGGGTGGGGCGGGAGTCCGCCGAAGGACGACGAGGAAGCCTCGCGTCGCATCGTCGCCGCCGCGGTGGAACTGATCGGACGGACGGGTTCGGAGATCGGCATCGCCGACGTGGCCGAGTCGCTCGGCGTCATCCGGCAGACGGTCTACCGGTACTTTCCCAGCGCGGACGCGCTGATGACCGCGGCGGCGATCGCCTCCGTCGACGGGTTCCTCGATCGGCTGACACAGCACGTCAGCGGGTTGGAGGACGCCGTGGAAGCGATGACCGAGGGGGTGGTGTACACCCTTGCCGAGGTCCGTCGAACACCCCATCTCGGCATCTTGCTGTCGAGCACGTACTCGAACGTCCATCCGGAGAGCCTGACCTCCGAAGAGGCGCAAGCCTTCGGCATGACGATGATCAAGCGCTTCGACGTCGACTGGGCGCGTTACGGATACGACGACGAGTCGCTGCACGAGCTGGTCGAATACGTCCTGCGCACGATGCAGTCGTTCTTCATTTCCCCGGGCAATCCACCGCGCGGCGAAGATGACCTGCGGCGGTATCTACGGCGCTGGATGGGCGCCGCGATCATCGCCCAGACGAGGCCGTCCGCGAGCGTCCAGGAGTTTGCGCCGTAATCCGTTGCGGCACTTGCGGTGTCCCGCCGATGCGGACGAGGCGAGTCGGATCAGCTCGCGTCGTCGAGCCGTACCGTCACGAAGACGCGGCCGCGTTCGTCGCGTCGCGCTACCGCGTGCCCGGTCCGGTCGGAGCCGTTCAGATGGAGCGTGATGGGGCCGCCCTCGCCCAGGAAGTTCCGCCACCACGTCTTCCGGTCCGGGAACGCGACCCCGATGACGAGCTCGTCCGCTTTTCGCCGGTAGTTGACCGGTGTACTGAACGTCCGCCCGGACCGTCGCCCCACATAGGTGATAACCACGAATCCTCTGCCCAGCAGGCGCCCGAGTACCGGCGCGTCGAGCATGCCGGCCACCCCGGCGTTCACCGCTCGCACGACGCGCCCCAGCACCGTCTTCAGTTCCACGAATTCCTCCAGCCGCCCACGGACATCGCCCAAACCCTAACCGTTTTCGCGGCGACGAGCCCGCCGCGGTGGGCCGGACAATCACCGAAATGTCGTTTTGCGACGCTCGACTTCCGGTTGCGGGCAGGATTCGCCAATTGACCGGCACCTCGAACGGACTCGCTTCGATACTCGTGCAACGACCGTCATCACGACGGCTGAAGGGTTCATGCGCAGAAGGGAAACCGATGACAACCAGCCTGCCCGCATTCCCCGCGGCGAACGAGGATCTGCTGGACACCTGCATCCGGCTCCGGGAGATCGCGCCGGTGGTCGAGGTGGAGTTCCCCGGCGGCGTGCCCGCCTACCTGGCCCTGACCCACGACGCGGTGCGTGAGATCCTCGCCGGGGACAACAAGACCTTCGCGCGGGATCCGAAGCATTGGCCGGCCCTGCACGACGGTTCGATCCCGGAGGACTGGCCGCTGCGCGCCGTCGTGCAGGGCGATCACCTGTCCACCAAGGACGGTGACGACCACCGGCGGCTGCGGGGTCTGATCAGCAAGGCGTTCACGCCGGGCCGGGTGCAGGCGCTCGAGCCGCGCATCCAGGCGATCATCGACCGATTGCTGGACGACGTGGTGGCCGCCGGTGACGGAGTCGACCTGGTGCCCACCTTCACCGAAGCGCTGCCGATGGCGGTGATCTGCGAACTGTTCGGGGTGCCCGAGCCGGATCGGGACCGGCTGCGACGCTGGACCGCAACTCTGCTGGCGCACACCACACCGCCGGAGGAAGCGTTCGCGACACAGAACTCGCTGATGACGTACCTGTACGAACTGGCGGACCGGAAACAGGAAAAGCCCGGCGACGACCTCACCACCGGTCTGGTGCAAGCTCGCGATCGGGACGACAAACTCACGGCCGACGAACTGGTCGCCGTTCTGTGGATCATGCTGGTGGCCGGGCACGAGACCACGGTGCATCTGCTCGGGCACGCCATTCTGGCGCTGTCGCAACACCCCGAGCAGCTCGCGCTCGCGAAGGCGGAAGACCGCTGGGGTGATGTGGTCGAAGAGACGGTGCGCTACCGCCATTCGGTGATGATGACGAGCTGGCGATTCACGCTGACGGACGTGACCGTGGCCGGAGTCGCCATCCCTAAGGGCCAGGCGGTCGGTGTCGCGTTCCAGGCCTGCGGGATCGACCCGGCCGAGTACGGCGAGACCGCGAACGAGTTCGACATCACCAGGGAGCAGCGCGGGGGACATCTCGGATTCGGTCACGGGCCGCGGTACTGCATCGGCGCGGGCCTGGCCCGCCTGGAGGGCCGTCTCGCGCTCGCCTCGCTCTACCGTCGGCTGCCGAATGTCGAACTCGCCATCGACCCCGACGAAATCCCTTACTCGCCGTCGTTCTTCACCGTCGGCCCCCTGTCGATTCCGGTGAAACTGGGCGCCGAGAAGCAGTGACCCTTGCCCGGCGCGGCAGCCGCCGATTGCCGCGCCGGTCGGCCCACGATCGAACGTGCTCATGCCCCGGTCGCGGCGGATAGTCGAATCTTGCAGCGTTTCCGCTGGTCAACGGTCTATTGCGAACGAGAAACGCATTGCCGGATCCGGTGGGATCGGATCACACGTCGTGTCACGCTGCTGCGGTCCGCAGTTCCGTAGCAACTGGCAGGAAGGATCGATGACGCCGATGTCGCAAGGAGATCCGATCGTCGGGACCACATCCGAACAGCTCGCACGGATCGCAGTCCAGGGGCCCTGGGACGCCGAAGGGCAGGTGCGCCCGGAAGCGGTGCAGTTCGCGTCCAACTTGGTGAGCGCCGTGCAGAAGCGCAGCGGCAAAGGGCTGGTGCCCGATGACGTGGACGACTTGGTGAACCGGGCGCTGAACGTCGCCGTGCCGACCTTCCCGCGCATCGAAGGGGCGGGCGGGATCGGTCTGTCGGCGCACATGCTGCGTCAGATCACCACCCGGCCGTGCCCGCTGGTGGTCTTCCCAGCTGGGTGGACACCTGTCGGCTGGCCGTTGTTCGAGTACGCCTATCTCACGCTCGCGTGGAAGGGCTATCACGTGCTGGCCTACACGCCACGCGGAATCGGCTGGTCGGCCATACCGGGAACCAACCTGCCGTGGTTCGGCACGTCCGAAGGAACCGTCGATGTCGCCGGTCCCTCGGACCGGGCCGACGGCGAGAAAGTGCTCCAATACGCAATAGACGAGCTCGCCCCCAGCGGCATCGCCTTCATGGGTGAGTCCTATGGCTCGGGCATCAGCCAGCTCGTGGCCGCGCACGATGACCGGGTCGTCGTCGTCGTCGCCCTCAGTACCTGGGGCAACCTCGCCACCAGTCTGTACGACAACGGCACCCGCCATCTGAAGGCCGTCGAGGCGCTGATCGGCCTGACCGGTGGCGAGCAGGCGGAGAAGTTCGACGAAAAGGCGCTGGAGATCCTGGCGAAGTTCGCCGAGGGAGTGGACATGGATCCGGTCGTCGAGTGGGGCACCGAACGTTCGCCGGAACGCTATGCCGGTTCCCGTGACATTCCGACCTTCTTCTCGAATACCTGGCACGAGGGCCTTTTTCCTGTCAACCAGGTGCTGGAGACCTTCGAGAAGCTTCCGCGCCCGAAACGGCTGAACATGTGGATCGGCGACCACGCGGCACCGGAAGGCTCCGGCCTGATCGCTCCACCCATGCCGGGCGTAGCACCGAACGAGCCACTGCGCGAGGCGTACGCCTGGCTCGATCACTACCTGAAGGAGGAGGACAACGGCGTCGACACGTGGCCGGAGATCAGCAATCAGGTCATGTTCACCTACGTGACCACTCCGGGCGCGGGGAACGGTCAGAACGTGATCATCGAACCGGCGCGGCGCGAGGAGAAGGCCTCGTGGGCGGACGTCACCACCGACACGGAAGTACTGACCTTGACCGATGCGCGTGAGGGCGGCGACGGTGTGCTGACCCCCGACGCCACGGGAGGTTGGCAACGCAGTTTCACGGTGGGTGAGGAGCCCGAGGTCGTCGCCATGGACAAGCTCATGACGACAGGCCAGCAGGAGTGGTCCGGCAATCCCAAGATCTACCGGACCGATGAGATCGACCGCGGTCATGCCCTCGTCTGGTCGACCGGGCCGCTGCTCGCGGCGCGAGGCGGCGTCGCCAGGCAGATCCGCGGGATCCCGCGGTTGCAAGCGACCATCGACAGCACCGACGAGTCCGCGACAGTGATCGCCTATCTGCTCGATGTCGACGAGAACGGCTCGGCGAGAATCATCACCCACGAACCGAAGACGATCGAGTCCGGTCTGCCCGCGACCGTTTCGTGGGAGCTGCAAGCAGCCGCCTACGATCTCCCTGACGGCCATCGGTTGATGCTCGTCCTCGACGGCATGGATCCGCTGTATTCCAGCGCGAACAAGGCCGGTTCGACGATCACCGTCAGTGCACCGGATGGCGCCCCGTCCTGCCTGGAGTTGCCGCTCGGCTGACCGATTGCGCGTGGCCCGGGCAGGCGAGCATCCGGGCCACGCCATGGTCGACGACGGATCGGGCGATGACCACGATTCGGCGGTCCTCAGCCCGGCGCGAACGTCACCACCAGGACATCGCGATAGGCGGGGCGGCTCCGATCCATCGGACGCACCGGCGAAACACTGTGCAAGGTGCGGCGGTCATCGCCCAGCAACAGCGTTCCCGGCCGATCGAGGGTGGTCCGCAGCAGTCGTCGTCCGCTCGGATCGAACACCGAACTCGCACCGCCCCGGGCATTCTGCCGTCCCACCAGGAGCGAGGAGACCAAGGTGACGCCGTCGCGGTGGCGGCCTTCCGGTGTAGGCAGGCCGTGCGCGTCCGCCGAGGCGATGACCCGAAAGGGATGGACTTTCGCGCTCCACCGCGCCGGGGCGTCCAGCGCCGTGGCCAATCGCGCGAGCAGTCGCAGCACCGCCACGAAAACAGGGTCGGTCACGAATGCGTCGGTCAAGGGCTCGAAAGTGCGGTCCACGCCGATATAGAGCGGGTTGGATTCTTCGGGCTGCACGAACGAATCCGACGACAGCAGGCCGATCCGACCGGCCGGACCGGTGAGCGAGAACCGGCCGTACCGGCGCAGCCTGCGTGTGCCACGGGCGTCGGCGTAGACGTCCGGGTGCAAGTCTTCCCAGTGCCGGCGAAATCGTTCCCAGTCGGCCGGCTCCAGCTCGAGACTCGCGGTGGTGACATCGGCGGGCAGGAGGTGTACACCGTCGGCGACCAGGGCGTCGCTCGCGGTCCGTTGTACCTGCTCCGCCGTGTGCCCTTCCGGGTTCAACGGACGTCGGGCCGGGTGGGCGCGGGAATGGCGTCGTCCTCCGTCGCGATCACGACGTCGTAGTCGTGTTCGGTGAACCGCCGGGTCAGTTCCAAACCGATACCGCTGGAGGCTCCCGTGACGAGTGCGAGTGGTGTGTCGGTCATGTGCTGCGGCTACCCACTGAAGCCGCACCCATACCCGGGTCCGACCGGCTCGGTAGTCTGCAGGGGTGTCCGCCGCGCCCGCCGACGCTGACGCACCGATCGTTCCGGTGCGAGACGGAGTGTTCTTCACACTTCCCGCCGCGTTGCCGCGGGGGCGCCACAATCTGGGGCGAGAGCAGGTGATGGCGGCGCAGCGGGAACGGTTGCTGGTCGCCGTTACCGAACTGCTCGCCGCCCGCGGTTACGCCGGCTTCGGTCCCACCGATGTCGCCAAGCGGGCCGGGGTGTCCTTGGCGGCGTTCTACGACGCGTTCGCCAACAAGGACGAGTGCGTATTCGCGGGCTACGACCGCTTCATCCAAGTGCTGCTGACCCAGCTGACCGCCGCGGACGTCAAGGGCCGGGATCGCAGATCCATCGTCGCCGACTCCCTCGGCCAGTACCTCGGTTCCCTGCAGAACGACCTGGTCGTAGCGCGCGCCTACCAGGTGGAGATCGATGGGCTCGGGCCCGCCGCCCGGCGACGCAGGCGCAAGTCGATCCGGCTGTTCGCCGAGTACATTCGCGGTCTGGTGCAGAGCGCCAGCGGCAACCGGCAGCCACTGTTGTCCGTCACCGCGTACATGGGCGTCGTCTACGCCGTACGCCAGCTCACCGCCGATGCGCTCGACGAGTCGGGCGAGCCGGATCTGACCGCGCTGAGCGCCGACCTGGAGCCCTGGCTCACCGATCTGTTCCGCGAACACTGATCCGGCGCGCGGCCGCGAGCCCGACTTGACATGACAGCCGCCGTCGCGCAGCATTGGCGTAAAGCTCGTTACTTCGATACCGCCCGCATCGGCGTCGGCACGCCGCCGAATGTCCGATTCCGCCGTCGTCGATCCCCGCGACGGATGCCTGTCGTCGAGAACCTCGAATGGCCGTAACAATCGCACTCTTCACCCGTGACCTGCGCGTCCACGACAACCCGGCCCTGTTGGCCGCCGTACACGAGGGCGCGGCGGTGGTTCCGCTGTTCGTCGTCGACGACCGGCTCGTCGGCAGCACTCGCCCGGCCGGCAACAAACTGCGTTTCCTCTCCGCCGCGCTGGCCGAACTCGATGCCGAACTTCGCTGCGCCGGAGGACAACTGGTGATTCGGAACGGGGACTACGTCGAGGCGGTGGATCGGGTGGCGGCACAGGTGCACGCCGACAGCGTCCACATCGCCGAGGACGCCACCTGGTACAACCGATGCCGACTTCGGGCACTGGGCGAACGGCTGGCGCGGCGCAGCTGCCTGCTGCACACCCATCCCGCCACCCTCACCGCCGTGGATCCCGCCGATTGCGGACCGTATCGGCCGGACGACGAGGTTCCGGACTTCGCGACCTATTTTCGCCGATGGTTGTCGGCGCCGAAGCGGCGACCGCTGGAAAAGCCCACGGAATTGATCGTTCCCCGCATCGAAAGTGATCCCGTGCCGAGATTCGACGAACTCGGCGACGCGGCCATTTCACCGCAGCTGGCGGTCGGAGGCGAGATCACGGGTCGTGCGCTGTGGCGAGGCTGCACCGCCGAACGGCGACAACCACGCGGCGGGTCCAACGGTGACCTCACGGGCGAGGGATGCTCCCGGCTGTCGCCGTACCTGGATTTCGGTTGCCTGTCGGCCGCCGAAATGGCATACCACACCGATATGGCGACGCCGGACGGCCGCGCTTTCGCCCGGCAGCTCGCCCGGCGCGACTTTCATCTCCAGTTCCTCGTCGCCCGGGCCGACCTCGCGCGGTCCGGCGCGGGTACGGATGTGCGGCGGGCGCACGATCCGGTCGTCGTCGGCGCCTGGCGCGACGGCCGCACCGGATACCCGATCGTCGACGCGGGCATGCGGCAGCTGGCCGCGCAAGGATGGATGCCGGAACGGGCACGGGTGATCGCCGCCAGTTTCCTCACCACGACGCTGCAGGTGGACTGGCGGGTCGGCGCGGAGCATTTCCGCCGGTGGCTGCTCGACGACGCGGGGAGCGACCGCTTCACCTGGCAGCAGGCGGGCCGTTTCGACCCGAGAGCGGTCGGCACCGCCGAACGCTACGACCCCGAGGGGAACTACGTGCGGCGCTGGGTACCGGAACTGGCTTCGCTGCCGGGTTCGGAGATCCATCGCCCGTGGTGCCACAGCGTGCCGACCTCGATATATCCCGCTCCCATCGCGGGCAGCGCGAGCACGTAACCGGCCTGCCGGGCGGTTTCGCGTGCTCGCTGCCGGGTACCGCGGCGACGGACGTAGTTCGTCAGTCCGTCCCGATTGCCCGAGGGACTCTCAATGACCATGTCAAGCCGCAGCAGCAACCGGGGCCGGGTTGCCGTGGGTGAACTCGCGTTGGTCGCGCAGCAGTGCCCACAACACGTCGACCAGACGTCGGGCCAGGGCTAGAAGGGCTTGGGTATGGATCTGACGCTCGCTGCGTTTGCGGTCGTAGAACCGCCGCGAGGGCCCGTTCTCGTAACGCAGACTCGACAGCGCGGCCATGTAGAACACCCTGCGCAGTCGCCGGTTGTAACGCTTGGGGCGGTGCAGATTGCCCGAAACCCTGCCGGAGTCGCGAGGCACCGGGACCAGGCCTGCA